>CAUCSW010000077.1 GCA_958445555.1 uncultured Clostridia bacterium
TTTTGTGCATTGTAAGTGTAAGATCGATATAGTCGTGATACGGCTCCTTGTTTCTCAAAAACAGGTTCTGTGTCATTTTGACCCTGCAGGTAAACACGGTGTCACTGTACTCCACGAATTCTCCTGCCCATGTGTCGGTAAATGTATAACTGTCATGATCCCAGACAAACGATACAGATGTATCCTTGATGTAATTGTATGTATCGGTTCCGGGTTCAAAATACTTGGTGATCATACCGAAGTACCCGTCGTCCGCCATATAAGTAGCATAATTTTTCGTGGCGGCAATTACATATTCGGTATACTTATCGCTGAGCGCGGAATCCGAGCCGAGCTTGATCTCATAAAGTTTTGCGGTCTCACTGTAGGAGACGGGAAGAGAACTGCCGTCCGCCGTCGAAGCAGTAACCGAGGGCTCAGCAACTATCCCGTCGACCTTGTAAGAAACATACTTTATCGGGGTCAGACCGTCGGGCAGCTTGATCTTCTCACCCTCTTCTTTGACCTCATGCTTTTGCGCTTCTCCCAGCGCTTTACCGTTGAGATAAACGGTGCAGTTTTCGGGTGCGCGGATATTTATGTCATCGGTGAAATCAAAGCTCACCTTGCCGATCTTATATTTTTCGAATCCGTATGCGGTCTTTTCGCCCGATTTATCGACCGAGAAGGACAGTACCCTCTCGTCACCGCATTTTACTATGTACCCTTGCGAACCGTCGGTCGCGGATCTTGCCGCGATAAGGGTCAATTCCCTGCCCTCGTATTTTTCCTTGCAGGCGGCATTTATGACATCCGCGCTTTCGAACTCGGAGTCCTCGCCCCTCAAAGCCGCGAAATTATATGTAAGCACATAATCGTTAAAATACCGTTCGGCAACATTTTTCGGAACGCTGCTCTCGTAGCTTGCAAGCACCGTAGTGAGGATGACCGAACCTATCACGAGCAAAACGAGAAACGCTCCGACGACGGACAGGTATATTTTATAAAACTTTGACACGGTCGTTTTCTCCTTTACTTAACGATAAAATATGTCGGTATCCTTCTGGGGGTCGTGAATGCCTTATATTTGTTGACAAGACCCATTTTCTGATACTGATCAAGCAGATTTGTATCAAGATTATAGAGATTGAAATAGTCTCTGTAATACATCAGAGTCGAGCTTCCGCCGTCAAGCATTGCAGCGGAAACGGCGCCGTATTCAAGCATTATTCCTATGACATCCGAAGGGGTTGCACCGAGACTTGAAGCCGTTCTTCCGTCGGTCGCGAGCATTATGACCGATCCGTCGGCGCGCTGACCGATAGCGGTACGCTGCGCGGTTCCGTTATCGCCCTCCTTATAGTGGACCTTGACGCTTTCGCCGTCACGCTCTATAAGCACATTGTTATTTTGAAATGCGACCATATCGCGGATGCCGAGTCTGTTTGCTTCGTCAACCGTCATGCCCTCGCGCACGATAAGCCGGTTTTCCTTATCGAATCCTATATAGGTTCGGTTTGTAGCGCCGTCGTTCCAGACGAGTTTGCCGCCCGAATATGTTATTCCCATAGGTCTTGCGCCCGAACCGACGCCGCCGATATCCTCGAATTCACCCGCGTTAAGGGCGATCAGGGCGTTATATTTTTCGGCTATTTCATAGAATCTCGCACCTGCCGAAGCAGATTTGAAATTATCGGCTGAAACGCCCACGCTGACCCTTGACGGATCCTTGATTATAAGGAGATACGCCTTATATGTCGGACCGTTGATATCGTAGTAGAGCACGCCGTCCTTGGCTTTTGACCATTCGTCCTCTGTGATATCATTGCCGATATCACCTATATCGACGACATCGGTGCTCACGCTCTTGGAATCCTCAACGATCTTATCGACCGTTTCCTTACTCAAAAACAGACCCGGCACCCACTTTGTGGCGCTCGCCTGTTTGGCGGAAAGCACGAGCTTATTTCTTATTGTAACGCTCGGACCGTGAGCGAGCACGAAGCAAAGCGTGAACAGTGTCAGCACGGCCGCCATAATTGCGGTGAATATGCAAAGCAGCGTTCTTCTCACAATGCGTCCGACGGTAAGCTTTTCAGTCTGCTTTTTCATCTGTTTTCCTTTCTCCTCTTTTGCTTTGTTGAACACCCTCTGCTGCTGGATGCGGAAACTTACGAAGAATAGCACCGTATCTATCACCGCTTTTATGACGGTGGTGAGTCCTGCACCGAGGTTAAGTCCCGTCAAGCCCAAAAGCCATGTCACGACATAGAGCAACAGGGTGGATACAAGCATCTGAGGAATCGCCAAAGCGTAATATTTTGCGAGTGATCTTTCGACCGTTTCCCTGCCGGAAAAGACCTTTGTTCTGTTTATGGTGAAATTAAAGAGCGACGAGACCAGTCTTGCCGCCGCAACATTGAACAGCTTTGTAAGTCCGCCGAAGTTGACAAAGAGCGACAAAAGATAAAAGACGCCCTCATCGACAAGTGCCGAGCCCAATGACGAGAAACAGTAGGCAAATATAAAGCGATATATCCTCACGGAATCGGCAAAGGGTCTGAAATGCGAGGACTTATTTTCCTCTATGTAAACGGTTCTGATTTTCTGCTCGACAAAGGGTATCCCCTCCTGCTTAAAGCAGATCAGCATATTTGTCTCGTATTCGAACCTCTCGCCGCGCACTTCCTTCAATCTTGCAAGGTAAGAGCGCGGGATCGCCCTTAATCCCGTCTGCGTATCCGAAAGTCGGATGCCGCAGAACAGTTTAAGCACAAAAGATGTCATCCGATTGCCGAATCGGCTTCTCGCGGGTACATTTTTACTACCGAAATTACGGCAGCCGAGCACGACCTTGCCCTCCGACTGCATCCTCTCGGCGCAGGCAAGCACATCCTCGGGCGCGTGCTGACCGTCTCCGTCGGCGGTGACGACCCCGGTCACATCGGGTCGGTTGTTAAGAATGTATCTGAAGGCGGTTTTAAGCGCCGCTCCCTTTCCTCTGTTTCGGCGATGGTGAAGCACCGTGCAGGACGGATGCTCGGTCTCATCGGGGAAAAAACGGGCGTTTTCGGGCTTGCTTCCGTCATCAACGATCAGTATATCATTAAAGCCTACCGCCTCCAGCCCCTCGACGGTACGCATCAGCTTTTCGTCGGGATCAAGCGACGGTATGATTACCGCAATTCCGTTAATGCTCATTTTCCGCTCCTTTACTCAATCGTCAGGATCACCGTTTACGCGGTGCCGCATAATTATTATTTTTCGCGAAGGCGGTACAACTCGTTAAACACCGAAGCAAGCTCCTCCATACCGAGCGCCTCGGCTCTTATATCCTCTCTTATTCCGTTTGATGAAAGCGCCGTTCTTATATCGTCCCGCGCATATCCGCCGAGCGACGAGAGCGAATTGACGACGGTCTTTCTTCTTTGTCCGAACGCCGCCTTTACAAAAGCAAAGAAAGCCCTTTCATCCGCCACCGATATCGGCGGGGCGGTCCTGATCTTCAGTTTTATCACGGCACTGTCGACATTCGGAGAAGGCATAAACGCCTCTCTCGGGACTTCGAAAAGTATCTCGGGTTCTGAAAAATACCGAACGGCGACCGTCACGGCACCCGACTCCCTTGTTCCCACCTCGGCACAGATGCGTTCGGCGGCTTCTTTTTGCACCATAACGGTAATCGAGGTTATAGGCAGTTTGCTCTCAAGCAGCAGCATAATAAGAGGTGAGGTGATATAGTAGGGCAGGTTTGCGCAGACGGCGACCTTTCTTCCCCCGGCGCGCTGCTCGATAAGGCTCCTAAGATCCAGTTTCATTGCGTCTCCGAACACGATCTCGGTGTTATTTGCAAAGGAAAGTGTTTTTTTGAGAACGGGCCGCAGCCTTTCATCAAGTTCTATCGCAGTGACCCTTTCGAAGCACCTTGCAAGTTCGGCGGTGAGAACGCCGATACCGGGGCCTATTTCAAGAGCAAATTTTTCCCCGTCTTCGCAGGCGGCTGATGCCATTTCGGGGCACACCGAGCCGTCGATCAAAAAGTTCTGACCGAGGGATTTCTTAAAGGAGAAGCCTGCCTCCGAAAGTATTCTTTTTATTACCGCGGGATCGGACAAGCGTTCCAATTCGGCACCGACCTTTGCACATTTTATCAGAATATATTATAGTGTACCCGTCGGCCGTTGTCAATGAATAATACACCGATTTGTCAGATTAAGGCGGGCGCGGCGCGCAAGGTGCGCCGCGGGAGGGAAGCTCGGATGAAGAGCAGGAGTTATTTTGTTGCAGAAGGTGAACGCGGCGCGCAAGGTGCGCCGCAGGAGGGTTTATGCGGCAGGATCCTACTTGCGGCAAAGTGCAGAGGAGCCGCCCGTCGGCGCGCGCTGAATGTGCGCAACGGTGGGCGGCGGGGCCGTTGTTCTCCCGCCCTGACCGACAGGGGCAAAAAGACGCCGTCAGCGCTTGTGTGCGCCGACGGCGTCAGATAGCCGTTTAATGAGCCGTTTCGGCTACCGATACTGTTGTTACTGCTTTTTGAGTCTTACGCCCGCAAACGCAAACGGTTCGATTCTTGAAAGGTGCAGTTCATTGCCCTCGATCTTTCCGCTGCAGTTTACGAATTCGGCAGTCATATAGTTGTCTTTAAGCTTTATGACCGGCTGCAGTACGGGATCCTCAATGCCGTTTATAAGC
>CAUCSW010000078.1 GCA_958445555.1 uncultured Clostridia bacterium
TGCGGGCACCGTGTTAAAGGTGACCGACAGCTTAAGAAAGGGCGGCGTGGACATCAAGCGCCTCTGCAGCGATCTGATATCTCATTTCAGGGATCTTTTGGTCGTAAAAACGGTGAAGGATACAAAGGGGCTTGTTGTATGTACGGCAGCCGATCTTGAAAAATTCAAAAAGCAGGCGGCGCGATTCAATACCGCGTCAATAATGCTCGCGATCCGCGTCCTCGGGGATGCACTCGGAAGAATGACCGCCGCAAACCGCCGCGCCGAGCTGGAATCGGCACTCATAAAACTCTGTGAACCCTCGCTTTGTGAGGGTCTTGATGCGCTGGCTGCAAGGGTGGAAAACCTTGAGTGCCGCACATCATTTGAAAAAACGCGGTTCGCAGGCATAAGCAGCACCGCAGAAACGGCATCGACCGTGAGCGAAACCGCGCAGAAGGCAGCCGAAGCTCCGATGTCGGACGCGGCTGCGACCGTGATTGAGACTGCGGTGTCGGCACAAGAGAACGGGGAAACCGCAAAGACAGGGCAGTTGCCTGCAGACGACACTCTGCCTGCCGATGAGAGAGCTGCGGAAGCTTTGTCGGATCAATATATGTTTGATGCCGCCGACATAACAGACGACGACGCTCCGCCGGAGGGCGCGATCGGGTATTATCCCGATTATCCGAATCCGACCGACGGACGGGGGACAAAACCGCTCGGCTCCGATACAGATACAGATAAAAATACAGATGACGACATCGATGCCGATCACCGAAAAAACGGATCCGTTCCTACCGATAATAACGCCGAAGAACCGGAAAAGGTCTCAACGGGCCGCAATGCCGCGGCATCCGATGCCGCCCCCGCAGAAGCAAGACCCCTTGCCGAGTGGAGCAAAGTGCTGCGGATACTCGGAAAGGAATGCCCCCTTTTGGTCGGGTATCTCGGAGACAGTAAGGCGTATATAAGCGGGGATTATCTGCTTATAGATTACCGCAATGAACAGTTTTTGAAACTGATAAGCCAGCCCCTTTATCGTAATCAGATAAAAAAGGCAGCCGCCGATGTAACAGGCAAAGCTTTCAAGCTGGGGCCTTATAAAAAAGCCGCCGAACATGGCGGCGGGAGCTCAGACAAGGGAGACCTGCTTGATGTTATAACCGGCAGACTGAAGAATAAAGGCGTGCCCGGTAAACAACAATAAACCGCGGCGAAAAGCGGAAGCGGCGTGAAAAGCGGAAGTAATAAGTTATAGCGAACAGTGAATAAGCGCGTTGTCGGCTCCGCCGACGGAAAACCACAACCGTTGCTTAAGCTGACGGGGATATGGTCGGCGACGACAAAAAATGACGCCGACCTAAGGCGTGACCGACAACAACCGAAAACATAAATGCACCCACCGCCTGCGGCAGCCGTCGCGGGCGGTGGGTGCGTATTCAGTCATTAGCGGCGCAGCCTGCGCGGCGGATGCCGCATACGGCGCAAGTCACCGAAACAAAAATCGGCGCATTTTGCGCTTGCCGCCGATTCAATCAGTTTTGTCTGCGGAAAAATCGCGGCTTATAAATTCCAAAATTCCTGCTGCCTGTTTTACCGCATTCTTTTCCTCGGCAACGAATTTTCGGGCGCGTTCGCCCATGGCTTTACGCTCTTTATCGTCGGCTGTGCAGATCCTTTCGATCGTATCTGCCAACGCTTCCGCGGAATTGTTCGGCACATAATTCAGATAAGAATCGTACTCATCGGGAATTCCGTCCAGCTTATAGGCGATGACCGGAACGCCCGAAGAAAGATATTCCATTGTTTTTGAGGGGAAACTGTATTTTGTAAATTCCTCGTTGTTCTGCCTCGGGTTGACAAGAACGGTCGCCCCTCTTTGGAGCGCAAGCGCCTCTCTCCTGTCGACCTTCCCGAGATATATGATCCTTTTGTCCTGCGATTCGAATATCGCCTTTTCGGCTTCGCCGAAGCCGCATATCACAAGCAAAAGGTCGGGATCCGATATCTTATTAAAGGCATCAAGAAGAGTACCGATCCCGAATTCATAGTTAAGAGTGCCGGTGTAGAGCACATAACGCTTTCCCGAAAAGCGGCTTGCCGCCGCCTCGTCGACCTCGACGCTTTCGTCGGGCGCAATACCTTCCATGACCGTATACGGCACCCGAATGTTCAGCTTTTTCGCCATCTGATCGGTCAGAAGCACAAATCGGTCGACATACCGATATAGGGAATTGCTCTTTTTCGTCTCATAGTCGTTGAAAAGCTTTTTGATGCCGTGAAGCGTTTTGCAACTGAGAAATTCGGGCAGGTCGGCTATTATACAGCAGACCTCAATGCTTGGGTTCAGGCGTTTAACATAACGGGCGAGCTGCAAAAAGATCGTGGATGCGGTGTACATCATAAGGATTTTTCTGCGGCCCGATCCGTCAAACACCCACCGCCGCACCTCTTTCTTAAAGTAGGGAAGATTGCAGAACTGCTTGATTATCGACATGTTCGTGCAGCCGACTATCTTGTCGTCCGAACGGTATTTTTCCGTATGCTCAAAGACATATTCGGCTATGCGCCTGTCCGCATAACCGTTGGGATAACTGTCGATCGGAAGATAATCGACGATTTTAATGGTTCCGCAGTCGTTTGCGTCCAGTCCGTCTATGATGTTCCACTGTAATGCGTTTCCCGCATCCTGCATACCGGACTTCATTTTAGCCTTTATTTCGGCTTCCTTTTCCTTTGGAAAGACCTTTCCCAAGAATAAAATATCAAGATCCAAATTCAACGATCTCCTCACGAATATCAGATATCCTTAAAGCTTATTATCTTCGAATCGGAGTTTTGGAAAAGCTCGTAAAACTCGTCCGACATAAAGCATTTGTATTCGTCGACACTGTCGCTTGTGATGTTCCCGAATAACGGATTGTCTCCCGATGTCGCGGGATGTATTATGACCTCAACGGTCTCCTTCTTCGTTTTTCCGAGTCCGGCTCTTAACCTGTCAATATCGGTTTTTGAGTGATTTACGAAGGTTACTATCCTGCCGTCGGGCATGGCAAACTTCCGCTTTTCAAAAATGCCGAATTTGATATTGACATATGACGATACCAAAAACTCGCGAAGCTTCCGCGCCGCTCCTTTGCAGTTGTCATAGTCTATGTAGACTCTCTGAAAATTTCTGGTGCAGCGGATGTTGTGCTTTAAGGCGACCTTTTCAAATACACGGAACTCTTTCGGATAGAGGGATGAGTTTTCGTGGGTGTTCCAGTACTCGGGCTCTCCGAAGGCATCTCGGAACAGTCGGTACTGCTTTTCAAGCTCCACCTCCAACTCATCGGGGTTTATTAGACCCTTGCGATACCGACCGCGAAATTCGCCCTCAGAAAGAAAGCTGGCGTCTTCGGTCACAAGACTGGGGATATCTTTTATGTCGCTGACCGGGTTCCCGCAGGTCACATTCCAGTGAATACCGATGGAGAAGTCGGGACGGCCGATAAGGGGAGAATCCGAAAAATCCCTGCGGAAATTCATTAAAACATTCGTCGTCGAAAGAATGCCTTTGTCGGCAAGATCTTCGATCGCGCGGTCGACCTCTTCGCAAAAGCCGTAATCGTCGGCGGTAATCAAATATCGTTTCATCAAAACACTATCCCTTCATAAGAAAAGCTTTGTAGGAACGCAGATCCTTATAACCCTGCATACCCGCGCAAAACAACTTTACCGCTTCCTTTCGCGACACCGAAACGGGCTTGCGCAGCACGGCGTAAATTAATAAATAAGCGGGGATCAGAAGCTTCGGTGATGATGCGGCGGTTATCGCGCCCGATGTGTAAAGCTTTTCTCTCGGATCGTCGGAATAACAGGTTGATACCGCATAAGAGACATCCCCGATCCTTTTCGGCGAAAGCATTACCTTAAGTCCCGAGGACATCATCCGACGGAGCCAGATCGAGTCCTCGCCGTTGCTGAACAGGCATCCTCCTCCGAAGAGTGTGGAAAATGCGATGTTGCTTTTAAGAACGGCATCCCTTCTGAGGGCGATCCTGGGCGCTCCGTAAGGATTCCTGGACCAGGTGTGCATAAACTTTTTCTTTTTTATCTGAGTGGGCATTCGTCCCATTTCGGGCGTGCTCGTTCCGATGTTGAAAATAATTATGTCCGCCTTGGGATTTTCGTCAAACTCCTTTAATATGACCGATTCGTAGCCGTCGTCGTAACGCATATCGTCGTCCGCAAACAGACAGATATCTCCCGAGGCATAATCGAAAGCAAGATTCCGATTCATCCCCACACCGCGGGTCTCGGTAGAGATCATTTTTGCCGTATGACCGTCAAAGCGGAGCTCCTCGTAAGCCGTTCGGTCGCACTGATTGGCAAACACAACATCGGAGGAGATGTTCATCTCGCTTATCTTCGAAAAATCAGACTGATGCATCGTGGCAACCAATACTTCGAAATTCATTCGAACATTTCCTCTTCTCTCAGATCAATTTTGATTCGTCCGCAAAATTCACGCAATGGGGCAGAAGCTGACGAAAATCGACCTCGGTGTTCCATTCCTCGGCGTGCTGCTCCCACTTGATGCGGTCGGGAGACGGCGGCTTCATATAGTCCCCGAAACGATCGGAAAGGAATTCGTGCAACTTTTTCGGAGCCCGCAGCTCG
>CAUCSW010000079.1 GCA_958445555.1 uncultured Clostridia bacterium
CCTGCAGCGATGTCCGCAGACGATATACCGCTTGTATTGATCTCGCGCGAACCCATTATCGGTGTCAGGATTACCTTATCCGCTATGGAAAGAGCGTCTATGAAATCATTTTTCAGCAGCTCGGTGCGCGAAAATGTGAAGGGTTGGAATACCGCTATTACATTTTTATATCCCATTGCCTTTGCTGCGGTAAGTGTGGCTCTTATTTCGGTCGGATGATGCGCATAATCATCTGCAACGGCTATTCCGCCGTGCTCTCCGAGCCGTTCAAACCGCCTTCCCGCTCCGCCGAATGCGTTTATCGCGGCAGCGGCGGTGTCGGCGTCCACCCCGCACCGTTCCGCAGCGGCAAAAGCAGCCAAAGCGTTATAAACATTGTGTTTTCCGGGGATCGCCAGCTTTATGTCGGCAGCGTGCTCCCCGTCCCGCAGAATTTCGAAGTCCATTCCTTTTTTATCGGGAACGATGTTGCGTGCGGTATACTTGTTTCCTTCCCCGAGCCCGAAGAATATCGCTTCGCCGCCGAATCTTTCGCCTATGCCCCTTACCCGCTCGTCGTCGCCGTTGAGTACCGCGATCCGGGACATACCGACAAACCGTTCAAATGACTCGGTCAGTCTCTCCATCGTCTTAAAATAGTCAAGATGATCGTTATCGATATTGAGAAGCACCGACATATCCGGCGACATCTGCAGAAATGTATCGACAAACTCACAGGATTCGCAAACCATATACTCGCTTTTGCCTGCAATTCCGTTCGCGTTTATAAGCGGCAGCTTTCCCCCTATAACGGCGGTCGGATCATAGCTTGCCATTATCAGGATTTGTGTTATAATTGATGTGGTGGTGGTTTTTCCGTGGGTGCCGCAGACACCTATCACCTTATCGTAATGGCGGGTCAGGGCACCTAAAAGGTGGCTTCTCTCCATTGTGGGGATCCCGAGGCGCTCGGCTTCGACAAGTTCGGGATTATCCTTCGCGATCGCCGCAGAATAAACAATAAGGTCGGCGCCGTGCACATTTTCGGGACGGTGTCCCATAACCACCTCGATGCCGAGTGAGCGTATCCTCGCAAGCGGATCGCTTTCGTTGTTGTCGGAACCCGTGAGTTTGTATCCCTTTGAATGAAGTATTTCGGCAAGCGGGCACATTCCCGAACCGCCGATGCCTATCATATGAATGCATTTTGCATTTGCCACGAGCATATCCTCGGAAGTTAATTTTTTCAACTTAAGCTACCTCCGCATTTTAGTTCTGAAATTCATATCCGCATCATGGTAAAACCGTTATTTGTGCTGTTATTGCCCGAGCTTTTTCGGGCGTGACAAGCGGAACAACATTTATATAATACCGCCCGTGCGGTAAAAGTCAATCTTTTTTGTATGAGGGAAGTGAAAAAAATGAATGCCGTGCCCGAATATGTCATGACCGTCTTAAAAACCGTCCGTCAGGCGGGTTTTTCCACATATCTTGTAGGCGGCGCGGTGCGCGACATTATTATGGGCCGAACACCGACGGATTATGACATTGCCTCCTCCGCCCTGCCCGAACAGATAATGTCTCTCTTTGCCCACACCATTCCCACGGGGATAAAACACGGCACCGTTACCGTTATGACAGACAGCGGCGGTATAGAGATCACCACATTCAGAAGCGACGGTGCCTATACCGACTTGCGCCATCCCGACAGTGTAAGCTTCGTCGGTGACATAAATGAGGATCTGATGCGCCGTGACTTCACCGTAAACGCAATAGCTTTCGACGGTGAAAACACGGTGGATCCTACCGGCGGTATAAACGATATTAAAAACAGGATCATCAGAGCGGTAGGCGATCCCGAAAAGCGTTTTTCGGAGGACGCCCTGCGAATACTTCGATGCTTCAGGTTTGCCTCACAGCTGTCATTCGGAATAGAGCCCCGCACGCTTGATGCGGCAATAAAGCTTTCGGATACTTTGCAGTCGGTCAGCATTGAGAGAATAACGACCGAGACGATAAAGCTTCTCTGCGGTAAAGATCCGTCCGCCGCCTCGCCGTTGTTTTTATCGGGTGCAATGCGCCGCTTCGGATTTCCGAGTTCCGAGGTGCCCGCCGTTCTTTCGCGCCTTACGGATGAGCCGCCTCTGCGCCTTGCGGCGATGATATACCTTACCGAAAGAGAGCGCGCCGAAGCGGGCTACGCGGGAAATATAAAAACAGGCGTCGGTCTGCGTCTTTCAAATGCCATGGTATCGGAAGCCGATGCCCTTTTGGAGCTGATGACGCTCGGACTGCCCTCATCCGTCAAAGCAATAAAACAGATGCTGCGCCTCGCCGAGGACGAGCGGCTCGTCGTCACCGCCTGCCGTGCGTTGTGCACTTTATCCGAACTTTCAGCCGAAGATACCGACGGATTGATAAGGTCGATCGAAACTGTCGCCCGTTCGGAGGAACCCTATAAAATCAGTATGCTGAAGATAGGCGGAAAAGAGCTTTCCGACATCGGTTTTTCGGGAAAAAGCATCGGCATTGCCCTTTGCCGTCTGCTCGACATCTGTATCGACAGACCCGAGATGAACACCGAAGAGATATTGATCGGATGTGCCGAGAAAATGAAATACTAAATCGGCAATGCCGCGGCTTAATGCTCTCGACCCGCCTTATATCCGCGATTCCTTCGGTGTTCCGACCCCGAGCATTGTTATGCCCGCCTGATACAAACCCGAGAGTCAAGCCGTTTTTTTATAAAGACGGTGTCTGTGACCCTCGGGTTTATTCTTTGCTTTTATGCTTGATTTAATTGACCGATTCCGCGCTTAAATTTCAAGCCGATCCCGCACTTGGTTTTTATACCGTTTCCGATGTCGCCGTGCGGGAGGCGGCGACCGCAGGGATATCTACCTTACCGGGCACTCACACTTATTATCGGAGGCGGTCAGTCTCTTCTTTTCGCCGTTCAGGAAGAACTCGACCTCATCGCCCGATTTAAGGGTAAATACGGCTTCCGCCTTTCCTACCTCAATGCCGATAACGGCACCGTGATAACAGATGTTGCAATCATAACTTTCCCACTCGGACGGGATATGGGGTTCAAAATGAATGCCGTCCTTATAGTGCCTCATTCCGAGGAAGCCGTTGACCACGCACATCCAGACTCCGCCGAGGCAGGCAAGATGCAGTCCGTCCGCCGTGTTGTGCTTGAAGTCGGAAATGTCCATATAAGCCGAGCAGCGGAAGAATTCATACGCCTCGGGCTTGCCGAGCTCCGACGCCATTATGGAATGGATCGCGGTCGAAAGCGATGAACCGTGGTTGCACTTCGGCTCGTAATAATCATAGTCCCTGATCTTCTCTTCTCTCGTGAACATATCGCCCCTGATGAAGTTCAAAAGGACGACATCCGCCTGCTTTGACACCTGCATTCTCCAGAGGTCAAGCGGATGATACTTCCAGCGGATATCCACATTTTTCGGCATCTTGTCCATATCCACCGGATCGTTGCGGACAAAGTTGTCGTCCTGCTCGTGTATGCCGAGCTCCTCGTTATACCTGTAGTACATATTGTCGGCGGCACGCTTCCAGAGATCAAGCTCGTCTTTGGTGAGCGAGCAGCGGCTTTCAAGCACCGCGTACTTCTCGGGGGCGTTCTTTTTCATATCCTCCGCTACTTCAAGTGCATATCTCAGATGATACTGGACCATCATATTGGTATACATATTGTTGTTGACGCCGCAGGCATATTCATCGGGTCCGCAAACCGCATTTATACAGAACCTGTTGCCGAGCGTGGGTATAAAAGCACCCCTGTGAGACATAAACCTTGCGGTCTCGAATACCATTTCCGCACCGTAGTCGTAAAGGAATTCCTTATCTCCCGTCGTATCACAATATCTCCATACCGAAAATGCGATGTCACTGTTAAGATGATACTCCGCGACCGAGGCTTCGAAAACGACGCTCGTCTCCGCTCCCGATATGCCGCACCAGGCATACATTGCACCGACGGTGCCGAACTCCTTCGCTCTGGCTCTCGCTATGTCAAGTATTCTGTACCTGTACATCATAAGCTCTTTCTGCGTTTCGGGACGGGTAAAATTGTAGTACGGCATAAGGTACATTTCGGTATCCCAGAACACCTTGCCGCTGTAACCGGGTCCCGTAAGTCCCGTTGCGCCTATTGAGCACTTGTTGGTCGTGACAAGCTGCTGGCGGAGCTCAAACAGACTGAATCTGACCGCCTGCTGATCCGCGGGGTTGCCCTTAATGTTGATGTCGCCTATCTGCCACCAATCTGCCCAGAACTTTTTCTGCCTTTCGAGCAGCTCGGAAAAGCCCATCAAAAGGTTATCGGCGACAAAGCGCACCGCATCCCCTTCCATATCGTCGGTCTTATCCATTGAGCAGCTGAAACCCGCATACTTGTTTACGGTAACCTTATCACCCTTTGAAAGTGACGATCTCACAACGACTCTGTATTCGTTGCCGTCGTTTTCGATTTCGGTGGTGCCGCTTCCGATGATCTCATGAGCAAACGCCGAAGCGACCCTCTGACCTGTCGTTACCGACTGCTGAGTAAAGACATAAACACCGTTGTTGTTCATCTCACCGATCACTTCGGTCTGATAGTCA
>CAUCSW010000080.1 GCA_958445555.1 uncultured Clostridia bacterium
CTTGTCAAGGAGGTCGCTTCCAAGACAAACGACATAGCGGGCGACGGCACGACCACCGCAACCGTTCTTGCTCAGGCTCTTATTCGTGAGGGTATGAAGAATGTTGCCGCGGGATCCAATCCTATGGTTGTTAAAAAAGGAATAGCAAAAGCAGTTGACGCGGCAGTAGAAGCCGTGAAGGCAAACTCCAAGAAGGTCAGCGGAACCGACGATATTGCAAGAGTCGCGACCGTTTCGGCGGGCGATGAATTCATCGGCAAGCTGATTGCAGAGGCCATGGAGAAGGTGTCTGCGGATGGTGTTATCACTGTTGAAGAGTCCAAGACCGCGGAAACATATTCAGAGGTCGTTGAAGGAATGCAGTTTGACAGAGGATATCTGTCTCCTTACATGGTTACCGATACCGATAAGATGGAAGCTGTTCTTGACGATGCACTCATCCTTATAACCGATAAGAAGATCTCCAACATTCAGGAGATACTTCCGCTTCTTGAGCAGATCGTTCAGGCAGGTCAGAAACTCCTTATCGTAGCCGAAGACATTGAAGGCGAGGCACTTTCCACGCTCATCGTCAACAAGCTCCGCGGCACCTTCACCTGTGTCGGTGTTAAGGCACCGGGATTCGGTGACAGAAGAAAAGAAATGCTCAGAGATATCGCTATTCTTACCGGTGGCGAGGTCATAACCTCAGAGCTCGGTCTTGAGCTTAAGGATACTCAGATGACTCAGCTCGGCAAAGCCCGTCAGGTAAAGATAGGCAAGGAAAACACCATAATAGTCGGCGGAGCCGGAAAGACAGAGAAGATCAAGGCAAGGATTGCTCAGATCAAGGCTCAGATCGAGTCTACCACCTCGGAGTTTGACCGTGAAAAGCTCCAGGAGCGTCTTGCGAAGCTTTCGGGCGGCGTTGCCGTTATCAAGGTCGGAGCTGCCACCGAGATAGAGATGAAGGATAAGAAGCTCCGCATTGAGGATGCTCTCGCTGCCACCAAGGCTGCCGTTGAAGAGGGCATTGTCGCTGGCGGCGGTGTAGCACTTGTGAACGCCATTCCTGCGGTGAAGAAGCTTGTTGATACCGTTGAGGGTGACGAGAAGACGGGCGTCCGCATTGTTCTCAAGGCGCTTGAGGCTCCTATCCGTCAGATTGCTTTCAACGCAGGTGTTGAAGGCTCCGTTATCGTTGATAAGATCATATCGAGCGGCAAGGCAAATTACGGATATGACGCATATGATGAGGAATACAAGGATATGCTTGACGCCGGCATAGTCGATCCTGCCAAGGTCACAAGGTCGGCTCTCCAGAATGCCGCGAGCGTGGCTTCTATGGTCCTTACCACCGAGTCGCTTGTTGCCGAAAAGAAAGAGGATGCGGCTGCAGCGAATGCCGCGGCTAATGCAGCGGCTGCGGCAGCAGGCGGTATGTATTGATCCGCTTTAGGCAACGGAAGCTTTTGTATTGAAAAACAAATCGAACGGGGACGGTCGTATGACCGCCCCCGTTCTGCTTTTATAAGCGGTGTGATTTTGTCATTCACTCGGCAGTGAGTGTGCTCAGGGTGAATAAAGTTCCCGTTGATTGGGAATCATCGTTATCATCATAATAATGATCATCGTTATAATTATTACCTATGATGCATTATCATACCGCGGGTTCAGTTTGATTCAGAATCGTCACATTCGCAGCCGCTTTGCAGGTTGCAGGGGCGCGGAGGGAAGAAATCGTCGGTCGGGAAATCGATAGAGCGGAATACATCGCAGGGAGAGTCGGTGTTGTCGATACACTTTTTTTCGGGGAATGCGAAATCGTATACCGGAACGAGGAGCTGCGAGGGGCGCATAAGCTGTACCACGGAGAAGAGTCCGAGCGTACAGTAAAGTGCGGGCGCGCCGCTTTCGGGAGTTACCACCGAGTCGCCGACTAAAGAGAGTACCTCGGTCGGGAGTGTGCCGCAATCGGAGCTGCAGCTGCAGCCGTTTCGCGGTGTGCATACTCTTGCCGAGAGTGCGACTGGGTCGAGGGGCTGAACGGTGCATCTTGGGGCATTGCCCGAGAGAACCGTGCTTGTCGTTCCGCACGGGTCGGCGTTGAAGGTGCCTGTAAATGTCTTTACCGAACCCTCGCTGCCGTAAAGTATCACCTGTTTCTTTGCGCAGGTAAGTCCCGTTACGGTCGTACAAGGAGCGATTCCCGCACCGCTGAGATCCGCGGTTATTAAAAAGTAAAATGTAAGGCAACAGTTGTAATAGCCTCTGTGAAAGTTTACCGGTTCAACATCTATGTTAGTATAAACGACCTCTGCCGAGCGCAGATGGGCACATTCCGCCTCTGATACAAGCTGCTGGGATGCGGAGCTGAAATAGCACTTCAGATCTTCAAGACAGTCTCTGTCGCAGCACGAGTCATATATTCTGTCGGCGCTGATACAAACGGCTTCTTTGAAGTTTGTAGAGCTTGTCGGGCAATTCGCTTTTGTCTCTGCCATAGCTGATCCTCCTGATATAAAAATTTGCATTCGACTTCTATACCTTTGTATTTTGTATTCATTTTTCTGTTACGGTGATACATATAATATGTGGCGGCACTGTTTTAATGATTATTGTTTACTTTGTCGCACAAGTGTGATAAAATGATATCTGTAAAAAAGTTCGGATAATGATACAAGTAATCTTCCGGAGGGAAAAGTTATGACTGTTATTCAGGCTATAATTCTCGGAATAGTGCAGGGGCTGACGGAGCTTCTGCCGGTATCGAGCTCGGCGCATCTCAATTTTATGCCGTGGATGTTCAACTGGCAGATCCCGGATTCCTTTGATCTTGCTTTGCACATAGGAACGCTTTTTGCCATAGTTATATACTTTATCAAGGATTGGATAAAGCTTATTGCCGGTGGATACCGTATTGCTTTTAAAAAGGAAAAAACGCAGACGGGCAGACTGTTTTGGTACATAGTGTTTTCAACGATCCCGACCGGAATACTTGCGCTCTTACTCGACAAGGTCAAAGACAAGATCATAGGCGACAATATAAATCTTGAGATGGGGATCATCGCCGCCGCGCTCATCATTATGGGTATAGTGTTATACATTGTCGACAAGAAAGCAAAAAGCAATGTATCGCTTGCCGTTCTAAAGTTTAAGCCTGCGTTTATGATAGGTCTGTCACAGGCTCTCGCTGCTGCATTTCCGGGGGTGTCCCGTTCGGGCATTACAATGACTGTCGGAAGAGCTTACGGGCTTGACCGTGAGAGTGCGGCGAGGTTTTCGTTCCTGTTGTCGGCCCCCATGGTTGCCGCTGCGGCGATCGCGAAGATACCCGATTTTGTACTCGATGTGAATTTTGTCTGCGGAGTGCTTGCAAGCTTCATTGTCGGAATGCTGGTCATTCGCTTCCTTATGGTATACATCAAAAAGGGAAGTTTCGGCATTTTTGCCGTTTACCGTGTTGTTATCGGTCTTATAATTTACGGAATAATGATATTCAGATGAGTCTTCGTTATCCGACAGTGCGGTTTTAATGCACTGTGGACATAAGAGGAGTCGGAGAGCGGCTGCCATAGACAGCCGCCCTATTGTTTATTCGGGTTTGTTGCGAGTCGAGTGAAGGAGTTACGGGGCAGCGCCGCGCGCCCTCCCCGCGGGGGGGGAGGGCGCAAAACGGGCGGCAGGGTGCGATAAATGAATGTCACTTTGTTGAAAAAAGGAGATTTCGAAAAACGAAAATGTGTCGAAGCCCGTTTGACGCGCCGAAGGCGCGGGCGGCGCTGCCCCGGGACGGCTCGCAGCATAAAGCCGGTTCACCTAAGCTGACGGCTATAAACTCAAGGAAGAGATGATGAGAAGTTTCGGGGCGGGCGAGGAGGGTGAGCGGGGTGAAAAAAATTTTTTTCAAAACCTCTTGAAGTTCATATGAACCTGTGATATAATCAAATAAACCCGAAAAAGGAGATGAGACCGATGGAAAAATATGCCCCCGGAACCGTAATGCCTTATTCCGAGATCGGTGAGGGAATGTTTTCGTTATTTAAGCCTATGATAAAAGCGGCGGACGGTCTGTCTCTCGGTCAGGTCAGTGCTTTGACGGGTCTTGAGTATTCAACGATACAAAACTGGGTAAAGCGCGGCTTTGTTGCACATCCCGTGAATAAAAAGTATTACGAGAGGCAGCTTGCGCGTATTCTCGTAATAAGCGCGCTCAGGGATTGTATGAAGATCGACGATATTGTACGGCTGCTCGCATCCGTAAACGGCAGCGTTGAGGATGACCGTGATGATATCGTGTCTGAGAGCACGCTTTACGATCACCTTTGCGAGGCGGCAAAAATAATTGACGAATCGCAGGTCCTTGATGTTGACGCGATCGCAGAGCAGGTAATAGGTGACTATGTGGGTCCTGCAGGGGATTCAAGAAAGCGTTTGCTTCATTGTTTTACCGTTATGATCTATGCGCTTGTTTCGGGAAGGTACAAGCGCGAAGCCGACCTGTTGTTGGCTCGGCTTGATTATTGATCTTATGAATTCGAATTGGGGGAGTGGATAATGCAATGGTTTAACGAGTGGTGGGCAACACTGAC
>CAUCSW010000081.1 GCA_958445555.1 uncultured Clostridia bacterium
ATACTGCGGGCAAGATTGCAAGGATAATAGCGTATTCCGAATCGGGGAGCAGAGTGCTGCTCGAAAAGGAGTATAAGGGACTTTCATTTGAAGAACCCGTATCGCTTATCGCCGAGTATAACAAAGGTGTTGTTTCGGTATGGGCAAATGATATATACCTGTTCGGAAAAGAATATGACCTCGGAACGGAAAGCGGAACACCGTCCGCATATTCAGACTTTTACAGCGAGTGCGACGGCGTGTCATTTAAGTTTATCAAGATCTACGGAAAGATTGAGAAAATGGTGTTTGATCCCTATGATTTTGCCGAGGGAGCCGAAAATCTCGCGGCACATGCTTCCTGGTCGGTCGGCACGGCAAAGGGCAGGGAGCTCTCCTCATGCTACATAAAAAACTCCGGCAGCGCATTTATGGCGACCCTTGACGGAGTAGGCCTTAAGAACGGTGAGGACTTCTACCTCTCGTATACTCTTAAAACAGAAAAGGCAAAAAAAGAATGGTACGGAATGCGTCTTTACCTTACCGCAAAGAACGGGGAACGCGATCTTTCGTTGTTTTCTCTTGATTACGGAATTGCTTTTTACGGCGGCGATGAAGGCTCGGGGTCATACCGCTATTCAAGACCTGATAACGAGCCGGAGAAATTCGTAATAGTCCGCAAAGCCGGGGCATACTATATATGGCTAAACGGAAAGTCGGTCCTGTCAGGAGGCAGACCATACAAAGACACTTCATCCGTTACGGATATGTTCGGATTCCACTTTGAATTCGGAAAAGAGGAGGTCTCGGATATCTTTATTTGCAGACCTGCGGATATCGAGATCTTTTAACTCCGTCTTTTTGTAAGCAAAATACAAGTATGCAAAAACAAGTATGTAAAAAACAAGCTTGTGAGCAAATGCGGTACTGCCTTTCGGGCAGTACCGCATTTTTTAGTGACTGTTTTTATACCTGATCTTCTGTATATCTTTGTGCCGCCCTTTGCCGAACGGGCAAGGGGATTTCTTTATCTACTTTCTTTTTTTCCTTCATTATACGACAAAATATCCCAGTTGGCAGGTATATAATCATATCTAAAGGGGGCGTCGGTATGGTAAAGATCTATGTTGACATTCTTATCATTCTGAATGCTTTTGTTAACTTTTTTATCCTGCTTGCCGTGGCGGCGTTTTCAGGGGAACATCCGCGAATGCTCAGAACCGTTCTTGCCTCTTTTGTCGGAGCACTGTTTTCGCTTGCGGTGTTTCTGGACAGTTACGGGTTCGTTTTCGAACTTGCGCTGCGCCTTGTCTGCTCACTGACCACCGTCTTTGTCTGCTTCGGAATAAGAAAAAACATAATACGGTTTTTAAGACTGACAGGTATATTTTACGGTGTTTCGTTTACATATGCGGGGCTGATGGTAGCGCTGAAATTCATCTTTGACCCCGAGGCTCTGAGTATTTCCAACGGCGTAGTATATGTTGCTATATCGCCTATTGTGCTTATTGCGGCAACACTCGTCAGCTATGCGGCCATCACGGTGCTGCGTCTCATAACAAGGCGCAACGGCAGCGGAGGCGAAAAGGTGGGGGCCCTTGCCCAACTCGGAGACAGGAGCGTCTCGCTCACACTTCTCATCGATACGGGTCACGATCTGCACGATGCGCTTACGGGAGCCCCCGTTATCATCACCGATGCCGATAAGATGCACGAACTTCTCGGAGACAGCGATTATGCCCTGTTTTCGGAGGAGCGATTCGATGAGGCGGGCGGTATTGCGGCACGGTTCAGAATGCTGCCTGTAAAAACTGTCGGCGGCAGCTCAATGCTCAAGGCTATTCGTATAGACCGCATAAAGATCGGAAAAAACGACAGAATGTACACGGTAGACGCTCCGATAGTTGCCCAAAGCGCAGATAAAATATCAGGTGATTATGATGCCCTTGCGGGCACGGATATAATGCAGGTGACGATATGATAGGGAAATTAATTAGCAAATTACGGATTGCCGCGGCAAAACTGAGATTGAGGTTTGGTATCGCAAGACCCTGCCACTATATAAGCGGCTCAGATTCCCTCCCGCCGCCGTTGACGGCGGCGGAAGAGGCGGAGCTTATGCTGAGCTTTGACACAGATAAAAACAGGGTGAAACATGAGCTGATAACAAATAATATGAGAATGGTAGTATACATAGCCAAGAAGTTCGAAGCTACGGGGGCGGGTACCGACGACCTTGTCTCAATAGGCACGATCGGCCTTATAAAAGCGGTCAACACTTTTTGCCCCGAACGAAACATAAAGCTTGCAACATATGCATCGAGGTGTATCGAAAACGAAATACTTATGTATCTCAGAAAAAGTGCTTCGCTCAAGTCGGACGTGTCCATAGACGAACCGCTTAATGTCGATTTCGACGGCAACGAATTGCTTTTGTCCGATATACTCGGCAGCGATGAGAACGAGGTCGGAAGCGACATAGAAAGAGAAGATGAAAAGCGTACCCTCAATAACCTTGTAAGCTCTCTTAATGAAAGGGAACGGAGGATAATGAACCTGCGTTTCGGAATGGCGGGATGTCGGGAGCATACGCAGAAGGAAGTGGCGGATATGCTCGGGATATCGCAGTCTTATATTTCAAGACTTGAGAAGCGGATAATCACGAGACTGCGAAAAGAACTTGAAAAGCAGGCGCAGCCGCAAACGCAGACTATGTGACGGGAGAGTAATGAACGACCCGCAGCCCACCGCAGCGCTCACGCGCTCCGACGGGCTGCGGGTCGTCGCTTTCCGAATCGGTAAGATGATACCGCTGCCCTTTGTCGGGCAGCCCACCGAAGCACTGCTTACGCGCGCTCCGACGGGCTGCCTCTTGCACCGCAAAAAAACGTCGGGCGCCGCTGCCGCGGCGCCCGCTTTCACTTTTATCCTTCACACTCTGTCCCTGTCGCGGCGGTCTATTCGCCGAGCAGGCACTCTCTGTTAGTCCCGTAAAAAACATCATCATGACCGCCGAGCTTGTCAAAGATCGCCTCAATGCGGTCCCATTTTGCCGGGTCGATATCAAATTCGAATGCATGTCCCCATATGTACAATAATTTCGGCTCGTCTGTTTCAAGCCTTAAGAATTCATCTATCAGATTATCTATCTTTTCATCATTTGTTTCAAATTGATGGATCGTCGGCTTGAAATTATAAAGCTCGTCGCCTTTCGGAATGTCAAAGCTCCATGAGGAATTCACACTGCGCACATACCTTACACCGGTGCGCTCGCGAACCAGCCTCTGAATACGCTCATCGGTACTGTCCGCACAAGGATACGCCATACCGATGACATCATATCCCACAAGGTTTGAGAGTACTTGGCGATCCTTTTCCACCTGAATAAAAGCGTCGCCGTCCGAAAGACCGGGCAGCCACTTGTGATCGACCGTATGTACCGCTACCTCGTGCCCCTTGTAAATGTCTTTGATCTCGTCCTGCCTCGGGTGCACAAAAGAAACAGTGCGGAAGTTTTCTCCCCTCTCAAGCTTGTCGGCTCTGCCGAGCAGCCCCGAGCAAAGGTTGAAGGTGGCTTTTATGCCGTATTTGTCCATCAGTCGTATGAGCCGGATGTCCTGAGTTATTCCGTCATCATAGCTGAATGTGACTGCTTTCATCTTGCCGTTAAACATACAAATCTTCTCCTTTTACGACCCGAAATTTGTTGCCTGTCATCTTCTCGTAAGAGGTCCTAAAGGCCTCGTCGCTTATATTTGCGCCGAAACGGTATATAGGAATCGAATTTATGAGATCCTCACAGGTCTTGAAAAGAATGTCGACATTTGCCTCTATACGCGGCTTCACTGTCTGCCAATAGAGATTCTTGATCGCTTCGGTCGTCGGCATATCCTCAATGAAACAACGATTGCTGCGCTCAATAAATGCGATTCCGCCTATGCGGTATTTTGCATTTATATTCTGGTCGGTCTTTCCGCTCCAGGGGGTTCCGTAGGCGTAAAAGACACCGTCCTCGATCCTTAAGGCGGGCTTGTCGTCATTTAAGATGAACGCGCGGTCGCCGAGATTTTTCAGCCACAGAGCTGTGTGAGTGGACTTTCCCGTTCCGCTGGGTGCGGAGAATAGGTATGCGGTCTCGTCAACGACAACACAGGATGAATGAAGCATCATACCGTTGAACTGTATGAATTTGTAATAGAATCTCGAACCGGTCAGCAAATACTCCATTTCATCATAGGTCAGCGGAGGGTGCTTGAGTCGGATCCTTTCTATCTGATCGTGGGGGATGTCTATGACTATATCCGCATCTCCTTCAAAGTCGCAGAGATATGCGTCGCCCTGCTTGAGCATATGTTCTTCGGTGCACCTCATAAGGACCTTAAGTCCCGCAATAACATATTTCCGAGGTTCCATGTGTTTCTCCGTTCTTATAATTGGATCTACGGCACAAACCTTAACACACGCAGTCGGCATGATCGCTCTTTCGATATGCCGCCGCAGTGCCTGCCGCGCGATGGATCAAACGGGATCGTTCTTACTTAAATGCGAATGGTGTCAAA
>CAUCSW010000082.1 GCA_958445555.1 uncultured Clostridia bacterium
ATAAATGTACATTCACCCTTAACCGCGACAAAGCTTTTGAGCTTTCTGTTCATCAGGAACTCGGCAAGATAAACCAAGGACAGATTGATGCCTGCTATTATGCACATTTCGAAAAATCCCCTGCGCGCATAAGCTGAGGGCAGCACTTTTTCGGGCAGTATTCCCGAGAGGGCATCGGTAAAATAGGCAAACTGTGAAAACAGATACAGAAGGTATACCGCGCAGAGTACCGCCAAGAACGAAACTATGTAGGTATTATCCTTCATTCCTACGAAGGAGCTCTCCGTTTTTTCGCACTTTTCGCCTTTTTTAAGTGCGAATACAAATGATACGATAAACGGAGCTATTGTCAATCCGACTATCGCCTTCCAGACGGTCGCGGTATTGAAGATCTTATTTATCAGTGCAGCGAATGCCATATCCGCGCTTTTAAGCAGGAACACCACAGTCAGGAGCAGCGGGATCGCACACAAAAATCCGAGCAACGCTTTACCCGTGTTTTTTGAGCCGCCCTGTTTCGGAGAAAAGACCGAGCGGAACAACTTCGGCATCCTGCCGAATGAAAAGGCAAACGGTCTGCCTACAGACGCGTGAAGAAAACCTGCATCGGTCTTATTATCTCTCACACCACAAAGTGAGGAAAACCAAAGTGTCGCGTTTATAAACACAAAAAGGAACAGGAAGAAATTGACCGATTCGTTGGATGAATAAGCATATACACCGCTGCCCAAGAGCGAGAGTATTCCGCATATCCACTGAAAAGGACCCGGCATTGTTCCCTTCTGTGCAAGGAAAGCGGTAAAAAGTGCGAATAAAGCGGCATAGGACACCGTGAATCCCGACCTGAATCCGCCCCAGAGAGTGAGCGGAACTGCGACGGCACACACTGCTATTGCTATAACAAAGGACCCCGTGTCTCTCACCGTCATGGGATAGATATTTGTCTTCGGCAGTCCCGCCGCCGAATCGGCAGCCTTGTAGTCCCGTGCGTCGGTATTTATCTCTGCGATCGGTTCACGGTCGGTCTTTGCGGGTGACGCGGTGATCGTCTCTTCGGTCGGTCCGACATCTGCCGCCGTTGTTTCGATGTTTTCGTTTTCAGTGCGGGTATTATCTGTTAATGCGCCATTCATTAAGGTCAACCCCTTCATCTACATATTCCAAAATATCGCCGGGCAGGCAGTTCAGCTCACGGCAAATAGCGTCAAGCGTTGAAAACCGTATTGCCTTTGCCTTTCCGGTCTTAAGTATCGACAGGTTTGCCGGAGTGATATCAATCCTCCGACACAGTTCAAGCGAGGTCATTTTCCTCTTTGCAAGCATCACATCAAGATTTATAACTATCATTTTCTTATACCGTCAAATCATTTTCTTCTCGTATCTCGGTTCCCTTTTGCATTACATTCTTTACAATACGCAATATCAACCCCATAAAGCCTGCAGCTGCCGCTATTGCAAAATAAGGAAGCCAGAAGAATCCGCCCGCAAATGTTATTACCGCAACCGTAAAGCAGCAGTTTGATATGATCCACAACAGTCTGACATTCGGGCGGCAGAATATTTCTCCTGCCATTATGTTTTTGAGCAAAAAAACAAGTGATGCCAAAGCCGCAAGTCCCAGCACCGAGCAGGGATAAAAGCAGAGCAGTATATCCCCTCTTTGCTCCTTATAATAATTCACAAGAAAGCTCGGCACAAGGAACATAGCCGCGATTATGCACAGACCCACTATTCCGCAGGCTGCATATGAAATTATAATTGACCTATGTGTATGCATCTTTCCCTCTCCCAAGAACAGTATATGCAGTTTTCATTTATTAAGATATCAGATTTATTATCGTTTGTCAATATTTTTTTTAGTTTTTTCGAAAATATTAAATGTGTTGTTCAGCAAAAAAGCGATGTCTGCCGACCAAAAGACAATTATGATCATTCCGTTCGGTGACAAAAATCCCCGCCGACAAGATAACTTATCGACGGGGACATTTTTTATTAAGTATTACAAGCAAATCTGCCGAAGGCAGCGCCGCCCACGCCGTAGGCGCGGTAACGGGCATAGACATACTTCCATTTTCCGAAAGCTCTGCTTTTTCTCTGGGGTAGCATTATTTATCGCGATCTGCTGCCCGTTATGCGCTCCTTCAAAGAAGGGCGCGCGGCGCTGCCTTCGGCGGGCTTGTCACTTAAAGCAGATTCGACGCCTCTCGGATTAGGCGGTCGCCTTCTTTTTCTTATTCACAAGATAGACTATAATACCTATCAGTGCCCCAAGTGCCGCGGGGCAGACCCAGCCGAGTCCGACCGATGAAAAAGGAAGCATACTGCCTATAAAATCAAGCGGTGTGTTTATGTGCAAAAAGCCCCTGACACTTTCGGGCAACGAGCGAAACAGATCGTATACCGCCCCGAAAAATGTAAATCCGATCGTCCAGGCGTATACCTCTTTGGCGTGGTTAAACAGTTTTCCGAACAAGGCAAGCAATATAAGCGCTATTGCAAGAGGATAAAGGAACATAAGCACGGGAACAGAATACTCGATGATCGCGCTCAGTCCGAAATTCGCAAACCCGAAAGAAACAATGCTGAAGATGATTGCCCAGACCGAGTACTTAGGTCCTTTCGGGAATATGGCTGCAAAGGTCTCGGAGCAGCTTGTTATAAGGCCTACCGCGGTTTTAAGACAGGCAAGTGTAAATGTCAGAGCAAGGATTATCAATCCCGCCTTGCCGAGGTACAGTTCGGCTATTTCGGCAAATGCCACTCCTCCGTTCGCCGCAGGTTCTACAACTCCCCTGCTCTGTGCGCCGACAACAGCGACTGCCAGATAAATAACACCCATCAGCGAACAACTGAATATTCCCGAGCGGACGGTATTGCCGGCAACGGCGGACGGTTCACTGACGCCCAGGTCCTTAATAACCTGAACCACGACTATGCCGAAAGCAAGGCTCGCGAGTGCGTCCATTGTGTTATAGCCCTCAAGGAATCAGGTAAAGAACGGGCTTTACGCATATCCTCCCAAGGGTTCCGCATCTGCGACGCTTGTTGATGCAGATAGCATTGCCACAACGACGAGCACTCCGAGGAAAAGCAAAAAGAACGGATTTAGTATCTTCCCTATCCAGGTAAGTATTTTTCCCGGGCGAAGCGAAAAGTAAAGAGCTGCGCCGAAAAATACCGCAGAAAACACAAGCAGGAGGAGTGCTCCGTGCTCTGTCTCGGGGAAAAGTCGCTCAAGTCCGACGGTAAATGAAACGGTGGCGCATCTGGGTATTGCAAAAAACGGGCCGATCGTCATATACAAAAGGCAGGTAAAAAACATTCCGTAGGGTTTGCCTGCTTTGCACGACAGGTCGTACAATCCCGTTGAGCGGCTTATTCCGAGTGCCGCAACTCCGAGCAACGGCAAGCCGACACCGGTTATCAGAAGTCCTATAAACGCCGTCCATATGTTGCTTCCGGCGTTCTGTCCCATTGCTATCGGGAATATAAGATTACCCGCGCCGAAGAACATACCGAACAACATACTCGCCACATACACATATTCCATTTTTGTCAGTTTACGCTTCATGATCCGCTCCTCATATTAAAACCTTTTTTTGATTTACTGCCGTCCGATCAGACGATCGGTGATTGATTGATGATTGATCTGTCGATGAGCCGCTTATTTACTGTCGATTTATTGATCGGGCAGCCGTTCTTTTCCTGTGTCTTTGATTTTGCTGCAATGCAGCATTGCGGTACGGTTTGTTTTCAACCGTGTTTTTCAATTATATTACAATTATGCCGATTAAGCAATACGGATATGAATATTTTTACAAATTTATTTATCAATAATGTAATTTGATGACACTGTGCAAGATTCACACGGTAACTTTTACTCGGTAAGCCTCGCGGGGGGTGAGATAAACTTTACGCACGGTAGATCTTACCGGCTCCCTTTTTACCGACACTCAGCACTGACGGAAGTATGTATTGGTTGCCGACAGTCGGTCCGTGTTTTGTTATCGCCGAGCATTGCTGCCGAACGTGCTCCTACTCGGTATTTACGGCGGCAGCCGTGCGTTGCTCCCGTCAGATTAAGCTAACGGGAGTAACGCACGGCTGCTCTTCTGCAACTGTTACAGGATATAACTGAGTCATTTACATTTCTTACAGGCAGATGATCGGTCTGTCTGCAGCGGCTCAAAATACTGCTGAATCTACGCCTTCATCGCGCTATCGGAAAAGAACACATCCCGCCGAGAAAGCTTGGCTTTTTTCGATGAAACAACGCGTTCACGAGAGTCCGAAGCTTACCGAAAGGGCTTTATTTACCATATTCATGGAATTGTTATCAAGCTCGCCCATTCTCTCGCGAAGACGCTGTTTGTCGATCGTCCTCACCTGTTCAAGCAGGACTATCGAATCCTTGACAAGCCCGCTGTTATCGGCAGTTACATGTATATGGGTAGGCAGATTTGCTTTCATATGCTGACTGGTTATTGCCGCAGCGATAACCGTAGGACTATGCTTATTA
>CAUCSW010000083.1 GCA_958445555.1 uncultured Clostridia bacterium
AAGGCACGCATAGAAGGCGCGGGGAGAAGTTATACCGATTCAAAGTCATCAGGTCGCTTGCCGACGGTATCGTCGGTATCAACCGACTTGAACAGGTTCCACGGAAAGGTGTTCGGGACGGGACAGAAGAACTCAAGCCTTTTGCCCGTCGAAGGGTGGCGGAAAGAAAGTCTCCGTGAGATCAGGGCAAGCGGACAGTCAATTCTGCTGCCGTATTTGCCGTCCCCCAAAAGCGGCATGCCTCTTGAAGAACACTGGGCCCGTATCTGGTGCGTTCTGCCGGTGTGGGGCTTTATTTTCACGAGACTGACTGTCTGACCGCCCGCAGCGGATATGCCGGCGGTACTGAATTCAAGAGAGGCTTCTTTGGCACCGCGCCGCAGTGTCTTGACGGTATACGATTTGCATTGGGCGGTGTCCTTGAAGAGATAGTCCTTAAACACGCCCACATCGTTTTCGGGCCTGCCCGCGACGACCGCGAGATACTCTTTGTCGGTCATACCGTTTGCAAAGTCGGCGGAGAGCTTTCCCGCAGCTTTTTTGTTTCGTGCAAAGACCATTACGCCCGAAACGGGTCGGTCAAGTCGGTGGACCGCTTCGACATAGTACGAGACGGTCTGCTTTTTCAAAAGCTCTGGCATATTCCTCATTCCCGAGGAATCCCCCTGCGACAAAATGCCTGAGGGTTTCAGTGCCACGATTATGTCTTTGTCAAAATAAAGTATTTCCATATATCTTTTCCTCTTTTCAAACAGACGGCGGTGCGACAAAATATAATCAAAGTTGACATAATGACCTATACGGAATATAATTGTCTTCGTGAACGGCGGACGGATCACGATACGGGGCTGCTGTATTTCCCGTGGGCGGTCATAGGGCGATGCGGTCATCAAGCAATGCAGGCATCGGATGATGTGATCGTTGATATCGATGCGATCGCCGTATTAGCCGATCGGATCGGCAAACCCAATTTTACAGCGGCGGTGATTTTTTGACATTTACCGTTTTCGGTCTTGAAATAAACGTATTGGCGCAGGTCTTCGACATTATTGCTCTTGTGTTGACCGTGATATCGTATCAGGGCAGCAAGGCAAAATACCTTGTGTTTTACTCGGCGGCAACCGTGTTTTTCAGCGCTGAGGCTTTTGTGCTGGGAGCTTATACCGGTGTGATCTGCAACACGGTCTCAATAATCAGAAACATGACCATTCTGTTTTACCTTAAAAAGGGCAGAGAACTGCCGAAACTGCTGGTATGGTTTTTTATGATACCCTTTGCGATAATTGCCGTGATCTATGTTATCAAACTTGACATAGTCAGTGCCGCTCCCGCCGCATTTTGCCTTACCATGTCGATCGCTACGGCATGCAAGAGCGAAGGAACGCTGAAAACGGCGTCAGTCTTTGTTGAATCCGGCTATGCCGTGTACAGTTTTGCCATAGGTGCCTATGTTGGTGTTATAAGACAAATCTTTGCAGTAGGCTCGGCAATAGTAGGTACCGTTAGATATTATAAAGGCAAACAAAGAAAAAAGGAAGAGGTAAACTTATGAAAATTGACATAAAAAAGCTGAATGAACGTGCGATTGTTCCTACGCGCGGCAGCAGATCCTCAGCCGGGAGCGATCTTTACGCCTGTATTCCCGAAGGGAGTGTTACCGTTCCCGCGGGTAAGACCGTTAAGATAGGAACGGGACTTGCCATTGCCGTGCCCGAGGGGTATTTCGGTGCAGTGTTCGCAAGAAGCGGACTTGCGGCTAAAGGGCTGCGACCCGCAAACTGCGTCGGCGTTGCCGATTCCGACTACAGAGGAGAGTATATCGTCGCTCTGCATAATGATACCGATGAAGATATGACTGTGGCTGACGGGGATCGCATCGCTCAGCTTGTCGTCCTGCCTTACCTTGATGTTGAGTTCAACGAGACCGATGAACTTGACAGTACCGAGAGGGGGAGCGGCGGTTTCGGCAGTACCGGCAGGTGAGCGGGGAAAAGCTTTAAGCGTGATCGGATATTGTTATCTTTCGATCGTTTTCGGACGCGCGAAGCGGCGCCCCGCCGCGCAAAGCGCGGCGAACGGGCGGCGGGGCTTTCCCGATCAGCATCGACCCCGCCTCTGCGGGGGAATGTCACCGTATCGCCCACCGTATGATATCGCCTCACGCCGCCCGTTTTGCGCGCCCCTGCGGGGCGCGCGGCGCCGCTTCGCGCCCGTGTCTGCATGCCGCTTCGGCGCGACAAAAGTTGTAAAATGACCTAAATAGACCCGAAAGTGTTGCAATGTTGAAGAACTTTTGGTATAATATAACTTGCGTAATATTAGGCGCGCGTCGTATCGACGGCACTGCCGACGGTACTGTCGATAATGAATCGTTGTCAGGTCGTTAAGATCAACGGCAGAATCGGCAGCGAAAATTAAGTTGAATAAAAAGATAAATCAAATGCGTTCGCCGCCCCGCCCAATCGTTTTTCGGCGTTCGCCGCTTCAAAAAGGTATGTTGTTGTGAATATCGTTATTATTACAAATTCCGATATGTATGAGGACAGAGCCGAGCTTATCCGCTCGCGTCTCGCAACCCGACATAGTGTGACGGTGATATCAACCGATTTTCTTCATATAAAAAAGAAAAAGAGGGCATCGGGCAGGGAACACTTTATCCACCTGCCTACAAAGCCGTATAAGAAAAATATTTCGGTGGGCAGGATGTTGTCGCACCGCAAGTTTGCCAAGGCGGCGATAAAGGAAGCGGAAAAACACTCGCCCGATCTTATGTGGATCATGCTGCCCGCGAACTCAAATGCCGATTTTGCGGTAAAATATAAGCGGAAACACAATAGCGTGAGACTCGTATTTGATATAATAGATATGTGGCCCGAGAGCTTTCCTCTTAAAAAGTACGCTTCGCTTCCTCCCTTTGCCATGTGGAGGAATCTGCGAGACAGGTCCCTTAAATACGCCGATTATGTGGTCTCGGAATGCGATCTCTACCGTGAAATGTTGGCGGAGAAGCTGGGAAACATACCAAACGGTACCCTTTACCTTGCAAAGAATCCGGTGAATACCGAAAAATTGCCTTCGCTGCCCGACAACGGTATCGGTCTTTGCTATCTCGGTTCGGTCAATAATATAATAGACATTCCGCTCATAGCAAGGTTTGTGGCTGCCCTGTCGGCACTTACAACGGTCACAGTGGAAATAATCGGAAGCGGTGAAAGAATGGACGAATTCGTCTCCGCCGTTGAGAGCGCAGGCGGACGGGTCGTTTTGCACGGAGCAGTTTACGATCCCGCTGAAAAGCAGAAGATATTCGATACCTGCCATTTCGGGATAAATGTTATGCGTCCCACCGTCTGCGTGGGTCTTACCATGAAATCGATGGACTATCTTGAGGGCGGGCTGCCGCTTGTAAATAATATAAAATGCGATACCGCACGATTTATTGATAATTTCGGCGCGGGAGTCAATATTTCGGAATCCGATGAGGATCTGACCCGAAAAGCGGAACTTATTGCGGGACTTTCAAAAGAGGAGCTGCTTTCAATGAGAGAGGGCGCGGAGAAGGTGTTTCGCGATCATCTCACAACAGAGGTGTTCGTCCGCACGCTTGAAGGTATATGCAAAAGTTTAGGAGTATAAAATGTCTAAGATAACCAACAGCGGTATTTACCGATTTTTGATGAATACAACAATATATAAGTCGGTTGCAGTTTGCGCGATGATGCTTTCACCCGTTATTTTTTTCTGTTTTGCGGATGAGATTATCAGCATCGTGCTGCTCGCCTGGGCGGCGTTTATTCTCGTGAATGACCTTTTCGGTGAACGCAGATTTATGAAAGCACCCTATTCGGTGCTTCTTCTTGCGTTCATTGTTTCATATACCGTTACAATATTGCTGCATCTGAACAACCAAATTGCCGTTACATTCAACTGGTATTTTTGGTTGGCGGTGCAGTTTTTCGTTTTGTATGCCTTCTTTGATAAAAAGGATATAAAAGGTCTGGCAGAGGAAATGAGAAAGATAAACATTCCCGTGACCGTCGTCGCACTGCTTTGCGCCGCGGCAGGGATCGCCATGTACCTTCTGAGGATCAGTATCCTTTTCCCTGATTCGTCAAATGTTGAGGGCGCCGTGATGTTCGGTATCATCCGAGACCGCAACTTCGGCGTGTTTAATAATCCGATACCGTTCTCCTGCGCGATGTATGTGGGGATCGCGGCATCTATCTGGAATTTTGTCTGCGGGCTCAAAAGGGATGAGACTCAAAAGCACAAGAAGCTTTCGCGCGTGTATTACTGTGTCGTGGCCGTGATATGCGTTATCGCAATGCATACCACATTTACGAGAACATATATCTTTGCCGCTTATTTTACCGTGGCGGCATCGGCGGTTCTTGCGTTTATTCTGTATTCGAGAAACAATATCCCGTTTATAAAAAGACTCCTTAAAGGTG
>CAUCSW010000084.1 GCA_958445555.1 uncultured Clostridia bacterium
AGGTATATAATTATGAACATAGTCTGTCTTGATATGGAGGGCGTGCTCGTCCCCGAGATATGGATCGCATTTGCCGAGGAGTCGGGAATACCCGAGTTGAAGCTCACCACCCGTGACGAACCCGATTACGATAAGCTGATGAATTACCGTATTAAGGTGCTCAAAGAGCACGGACTCGGAATATCCGAAATTAAAAATACAATATCCAAGATCGAGCCTATGAGCGGTGCAAAGGAGTTCCTTGACGAACTCCGCTCGCTGACACAGGTGATCATTCTCAGTGACACCTTTGAGCAGTTTGCCGCTCCGCTTATGGAAAATCTCGGTATGCCCACGATTTTTTGCAACACACTGAAAATAGCCGATAACGGCGAGATAACGGGATACAAGATGCGCTGCGAGCAATCAAAGCTCACCACCGTTAAGGCACTGCAGTCGATAGGATATGACACGATCGCCTCGGGAGACAGTTATAACGATCTCGGGATGATCAAGGCGAGCAAGGCGGGATTTCTCTTCAAGAGCACCGATCGGATTAAGGCTGACAATCCCGATATACCCGCTTATGATGACTACTCCGACCTGCTCGGTGCCATAAAATCGGCTCTTTGATCCGACTTGTTGCCTTGCGCGGTTCTGCCGGGCAAGGCTTGTGATCGATAACAGAATAACAGGGAGAAAAATGACAGTGTAATACCGAATGCGTCCGCCGCATTACACGGCGGAATCAAACATATCCGTAATTTTTTCAAACAAAACGGTGTTTATTTCACTGTAGAGCAGGTCGTTTACGCTTGCACAGTATTCGGTGAGCGCCGATGAGGGCGCCTCGTCATCTCTTCTCAGGGTCTTTATGACGGCATCCACCGCCTTGCGATACCTGTTTGCGGCGGGGGAGAAGAGTATACTGCTGTGTCCTCCGCAGCTTCCGTCGCCTATGTAGTAGGTCACGCCGTTTTTTCTGATTCGGTCTTTATGGCTGATGACCGATGTCGGTTCCGCGTAACCGACCACAAGATCGGTCCTGCCGTGAGCGATCAGAACCGGGATATCGGTCGAGTTGATACCGTCTACTGCGGTCATATCGGCGTATTTCCCAAAGAGGGACCTTTGATGCCCGTCAAGGAATAGGGCGGGAAGATTGTTTACCGCCGCTTCTCCGCCGAAAAAGGCGCCTTTTTGAAGTATCATACCGCAGGCATCGTTAAGGGGAGCTATCGCGGCACAGGCCGCTATGTTTTTATGCTCCTTAAGTGCAGCAGTGACGGCGTATCCGCCGCAGGAGTGGCCGAGCAAAAATAGCTTTTGGGACGACAGTCTCGGTTGTGTGCTTATATATGTGAGTGCGCCGTCGAGATCAACGAGTGCTTCGCACAAACCAACCGTTGAGTCGCCTTCGGAACTGTAGGTTCCTTTGCAGTCAAAACTGAACACCGAATAATTTCGGGATACAAGGTATCGGTATATCGAAAGGTAATCATCCGCTCCTGCGTGCAGACCGTGGACGAAGATCACCAGTCCCTTTGAGTTCTCTGCCGGGTAGTAATACCCCATCAGCCTTGTTCCGTCGGAATAAAACGGCAGCTCCTCGCGCGAGAGGACCTGAGCAACATCCGAATATGAGACTAACCCCGGTGTCGTCGAGTAATCGGGACGGTCGTATCGCTTGAATGCGGAGTCATATATTTTAAGCGCCGATGCAGAGCCGATGATCTCTGCCACCGCAACGGCAGCCGCTATGGTTCCGGGATTGGTTATAAAGCTTTTGAAACGACCCTTTCCGGTCGCTTTACGCTCCGAGCTTCCGCCTGTGCCCGTACCTGCTCCTGATCCTGTTCCTGATTCTGTGCCCGCACCCTTACCGTTGCCCGAAGTGTCTTCCGCTGAGCCGTGCTCCGTATAGGGGCCTGCGCTTATTGGTATGAGACTGTCGGCAGGACTGCCTTTTGCGATTGGATCGTCGGCAGGGCGGATCGGCTCCGTACTGTCAAACGCTGCATTCTTTTCTGACAAAGGTATCCCTCCTTTAATCACATAATATCATTTTCATCGCATTATTTCAATAGCGTGCACCCGCCGAATGGCAAAAAAGCCTGATAAAACGGATTTCCCATTCGGTTGTGCACCTCGGCGTGAGACAATAAATATCCTTCGGCTCCGAAACGGACGACGGGCGAAATGAAGCCCGACAGTTTGACAGACGATCGAGCCGAAGTGACGAAACGCGGGTCCGACATACCCGCTTATGAGGAAAAGGAATATGAAAACCGAAAAACGCGGCGGATCCGCCGCACTTATATGGCGCTTTTTAAAAGGCTGCCGAATAATGTTTCTTATCAGTATGATCTGCGCTGCCGTTTCCGCGCTTACCGATATGATAATACCTCAAATCATCAGGGCGGCAATAGATAATGCGATCGGGGGCCAGCCCGCAAACTTTTCAAGGCCCGTGATGGAGCTGGTCGATCGCATCGGCGGCTTTTCTTATCTCGGCAAGCACCTGTGGATAATGGCAGCGGCGGTGATCGCAGTCGCACTCGTCCGCGTGGCGGCTCAGTACATTTTCAGGGTCAGCAATACAAGAGGCACCGAGAGACTTGCCCAAAATGCGCGAAACAGTCTATATTCACATATAGCGCGGCTGCCGTTTTCGTGGCATCTTAAAAACCATACGGGAGATATAATCCAGCGCTGCACTTCCGATATAGATGTGATGAAGAACTTTGTCTCGGAACAGCTGACATCGATATTCAGAATAGTGCTCCTGCTTGTTCTGTCCATAACATTTATGCTGACAATGAATCCGAGACTCACACTTATCGCAGCCGTGCCCATGCCTGTGATCGTTTTCTACTCCTTTTACTTTCATTCCAAGATCGGAAAAAGCTTCCGCTCCTGTGATGAGGCAGAGGGCAAGCTTTCTGCAATGGTTCAGGAAAACCTGACGGGTGTCAGAGTCGTCAGGGCTTTCGGAAAAGAGCGCTATGAGAAGGACAGATTCCACGACTTTAATGAGCATTATACAGGTCTGTGGGTAAGACTTTCGGGTATCATGAGCCGCTTTTGGAGCGTCGGAGATGTGCTTTCCGGACTTCAGGCACTGCTCGTGATCGTATTCGGTGCGGTCTTCTGCGTTAAGGACAGTATGACCGCCGGCGAATATGTTGCGTTCATATCATATAACTCCCTTTTGATGTGGCCTATCCGCCGCCTGGGAAGAATGATATCCGAGCTCAGTAAGGCGGGCGTCTCGGTCGAAAGAATAAAATATGTTATGGATGCCGAAGAAGAAAAGGATCCCGAGGGGCTTTTGACACCCGATATGAGCGGGGATATAGTTTTTGACGGCGTCAGCTTTTCTTATGACGGCGGCCAGAATGTCCTTGATAATGTCAGTTTCACCGTAAAGGGAGGAACGACACTCGGTATCCTCGGCGGTACCGGCAGCGGAAAATCGACCGTTGTGCAGCTTCTTGATAAGTTGTACCCCTCCTGCGATGTGCGCGGAAAGATAACGGTGGGCGGTGTTGACATCGCCGATATATCTACCCCCTATTTAAGAAAAAATATAGGAATAGTGTTGCAGGAGCCTTATCTCTTTTCAAGAACAATAAAGGAAAACATATCGCTTATGACCCTCGATACAAGCGACGAGGAAATCGACACTGCGGTCGCGGATGTCTGCCTGCAGGAAACGCTGCAGAGCTTCACCAAGGGGTACGACACCTTCGTGGGTGAAAGGGGAGTCACGCTTTCGGGCGGTCAGAAGCAGCGCACGGCAATAGCGCGTACTCTTATAAGAAGTACGCCGATAATGATATTCGACGACTCGCTTTCCGCCGTTGATACCGAGACCGATGTGAAAATCAGAAAAGCCATCGAGCAGCGGTTCGGCAGTGCGACGGTGATACTGATCTCACATCGTATAACGACCCTTTCGAAGGCGGATAAGGTCGTGGTCCTCGATAAGGGAAGAGTCGCCGAGCAGGGAACGCCGGATGAGTTAAAGTGCGCCGGCGGAATCTATGAGCAGATATATAAAATACAGTCTGCCGCTGAGGAGGACTGATTATGACGCAATGTAATAATGCCCCGAAAAAAGGTATTCGCTTTTTCGGGCTTGAAAAACTTACCGTGTACATAAGAAGATACGGTCGGCAGATAGCCTCTATGATCGTTCTTAATATGTTCGTCAGTGTGATCGACACCGCGATGCCTCTTTTCCAAAGGTATGCTCTAAACCGCTTTGTCGGTGACGGCGATCTTTCGACTCTGCCTCTGTTTATAGTGGCTTATGCCGCAGCGGTGGTGGCATCGGGATTTCTCGTTTATTTCGGCTGCAGGGACGCAATGCAAATAGAGGTGTCGGTCGACCGCGATCTGAGAAACG
>CAUCSW010000085.1 GCA_958445555.1 uncultured Clostridia bacterium
TATTGTGTCGCGCGCCGCCTTTTCAGTGAGATTGATTGTAAAGCTTGCCTCCGCCGAGATCTAAATGAACTTTATTCATAATGCACACGCTCCGTTGTTTTGTTTTAGGGTGACACTGTCGGAATTTAAATTGCAGATCAGAGGCTTTCCAAGAACTTTCCAATCTTTTCTGCTAAAATCATATGGCCGGCATCATTCGGATGGAGACCGTCGGGCACATATCTTTCTCTGATGACGGGCACATTTGGCTGAAGACCGCTTACGGCGAACAAATCAAGCACCGGCAATGAATAGTATTCGGCGACTTCTCTTATGATCTTCACATACAGTGTCAGCGGTCCGGTTGCTGCTTTGTATCCGTCACCTCTTGAATTATTCTCGTTAGTACGGTGCAAAGGAGTGATGACGACTATCGGTATACCCGGATATTTTTCGATCAATGACGAATAAAGTGTATGCAGCGCACCGTAAAAGGTTTCGGGAGTACGGTCATCCATGCTCCCTATGGGAGCATCCCCGTGACCGAAATCGTTTGTACCGCCGAAGACGACAACGGCGTTTGCGTCGCTTTGCATTTCCGATACGCGTGAACAAAAATCACGATCACATCTGGGCTCTTCGGAAGACTTTGACTGTCTTGCGATTCTTGTACCGCCGATTCCGTAATTCACGCAATGAGCGTTATATTTTCGGGCAATAATACTGCAGAATGTCTTGTCGGTTCCCGAAGTGCCGTGCCCTTCGGTTATACTGTCCCCTAAGAACAGTACCGTTTTACCGCCGATCTCCATTCGTTTTACTTCTTTCGTGACGATGTTATTCATATACCAAGATAAATATTACATCATCCCGTTTCGAATGTCAATACAAACATCAGACCATCTCATGTTCGTCGGTCGGACGATGGGACGGTCAATGTCTGCTTTTGTTCTTGCTCTTGACCATACGGATGATGATCGCGGCCGATATAACAACTGCTATCACCGCAGCGACGGCTATTTTGATCGGCAGCGGCATATCCGATTTTTTGCTTCCCGCAGGGGAGCTGCTCGCGATCTGCCCGTCGGGTAATGTGTCGGAACCGCTTCGATCGGTGCCGTCGGGCGATGCGCCGTTTGATGCACTGCCTGAGTTTATCGCAGCCTCGGAGGCGGTATATGTAAGCGTCAGTGTTACATCGGCGTTGTCATAGTAGTTGCACAACACGCCGTCCGTATCGGTTTGGGAGCGGATAAGTACGGTCACGGAGGGCATTTTAAGGTCTTCGGCGGTCACTGTCCGGCCGCTTTCGACTGCCGAACTGATCTCATATACCTCACCGTTTTTATGCACGGCTATCGCAGCCTCAGACTCATCGCATAACACGAGTGCGCCGTTTCGTACGCCAAAATATGCAGTGCCGTTAACACCGAAGCTTTCAAGGCAAGCGGCTATGTATCTGCCGTCGCCGTCGTCCTGCTTCGAACAGTAATATGTTTTTCCTTCGGACACATCCGCCCTTGCCGAGACGGAGGTGTCGTAATAGTAGTTTTCGCCCGAGTTCACGGCAAACGCCGCGCAGAGCGAAGACAGAACCGTGATCAGCGCAACCGCCGTAAACGCAAAGAGTATCCGTTTTTTAACAGATGACATTTTTAAAGCTCCGTTCATTTCTGGTGATCCTGCTCCCGCAGCGACCTCAAGTCGGCAGCGGAAGCGGACAGCGGCAAAACCCGCCTTGCCCCGTGACGGGAAGTCTGCCGATCCGTCCGAGTGCGGTGCCGCCGCCGAAAGGCGGACAACAAGGGGGCTTGCCGTCAAAAAGCAGCCCCCTGTCATATTATCCTATAAGCTTTTCGTGAACCGCAATGACTGCACGCTTACTGTCTTTTGCATCAATAAGCACACTGATCTTGGTCTCGCTGGTCGCGATCATCTGTATATTGATGTTCTGTTCAAACAGAGCCTCAAACATCTTTGATGCCACGCCGGGATGCGTTTCCATTCCCGCGCCGACGATAGATATCTTTGCTACATCGGTATCGGTCTTTAAGTCGCTGAATTTGAGAGCGCCTTCCATTGCTTTGAGGGCGTTTTCCGCATCGCCGCACTGATCCTTGGAAACAGTGAAGGTTATATCCTTTGTACCGTCTCTTCCGACCGACTGAAGAATAATGTCTACATTTATCTTTTTGAGAGCGAGCTGGTTGAATATTTTGAAGGCTATTCCCGGGATATCGGCAAGACCGATGATCGAGATCCTCGCAACATTATCATCCTTTGCAACGCCTCTTATAAGCAGTTTTTCCATATTTGTGACCTCCTTGACGATAGTGCCTTCCTTGCGCTCAAGACTTGAGAGGACCTCAAGCTCAACATTGTATTTCTTTGCCATTTCCACCGAACGGTTATTGAGGACCTGAGCTCCCAAAGAGGCAAGCTCAAGCATCTCGTCGTATGTTATTTCCTTCAGCTTGCGCGCACTGTTAACTATTCTCGGATCGGCGGTGTACACACCGTCTACATCGGTGTATATCTGGCAGAGATCCGCTTTCATCGCCGCCGCGATCGCGACCGCGCTGGTATCCGAACCGCCCCTGCCGAGGGTGGTGATATCGTCATATTTGTTTATGCCCTGAAAGCCTGCGACAATGACAATGTTCTTTTTCGCAAGCTCTGCATTTATTCTTTCGGGCTCAAGCTTTTTGATGCGTGCGCGGGAATAACTGGAATCTGTCTTGAAGCCTGCCTGCCAGCCGAGCAGCGATACCACCGGGTATCCGCGCTTTTCTATTGCCATTGCAAGCAGGGAACAGGACATCTGCTCTCCTGCGGACAAAAGCATATCCATCTCTCTTTTTGAAGGACCTGCGGGATTGATCTCAAGCGCCTTCGCTATAAGATCGTCCGTTGTATCCCCCTGCGCAGAGACGACCGTGACCACATCGTTGCCATTTTCGTAATCTTTGATTATTATATCGGCAACATTGAATATACGCTCGGCATCGGCTACCGAACTGCCGCCGAATTTTTTTACTATCAGTGCCATATTTACCTCCGCTGAATCTACATTTACATTTCCGTATGGTTTTGCCGAGGACGGAAAACCCGTATGTCGGCAGTCGTCCCTTCTCGGTCCGAGGGAGCTTTGCCGACTGCCGATCCCCGCTCTATTCCAAAATATGCATTGTCGTGATTACGGTGCTATCCTCAATGCTTTTAAGCTCATCAAGGGTCTTGGATTTTTTCATATACGGGGTGACAAACGCAAACTCGTTCTGCGGTCTGCCTTCGCGCTCAAGGAATTGCGCTCCGGGGAGCTTTTCCTTTATGATGTTTGTAATATGCCTATTGTCAGAAATCAGTCGGACATAAAGGCGCGCCTTCTCCTTTAATGGGTCTTCGACATAATCATCGCTACCGTCCTCCCATGAGAGGTACTTTCTTGCCGACAGATGCTTTACGCAGTCGATTATATCGGCTACTACGGCACTCGCCGTGGGAAGCTTTCCGGCGCCCTTGCCGTAAAACGACACATCACCGATGGCGTCGCCCCTTACAAGTACCGAGTTGAAGACATCGGTGACATTGTAAAGCGGACTTGTATGGTCGACAAAGCAGGGGCCGACCTCGGCGATCACCTTGCCAGAGTCAAGCAGCTTGGTCCTTCCGAGAAGCTTTACCGTGCAGCCCATATCATCGGCGTAAGCAAAGTCTTCCGGAGTTATGTTTCTTATTCCGACGGTTTGAACCTGGCGGGGATAAACATGCTTGCCGAAGGCGATCGAAGCCAGAATACATATTTTTCTGCAGGTGTCGTCCCCTTCCACATCAGCTCTCGGGTCGCGTTCGGCATAGCCGAGATGCTGAGCAAGCGAGAGGGCGTCTTCAAAGCTCATTCCTTCCTCGGTCATCTTGGTAAGGATAAAGTTGGTGGTGCCGTTGAGTATTCCGACGACCTCGGTTATGTCATTTGCCGCAAGACACTGTGCGATCGGGCGCAGGATAGGTATTCCGCCTCCGACGCTGCCCTCAAAAAGAAAATTGACATTCTTTTCTTCGGCTATCTTTAGCAGCTCGGCGCCCTTTTCGGCAACAAGCTCGTTATTGGAGGTGACGACGCTTTTGCCTTTTAACAGGCATCTCTTGACGAAATCGTAGGCGGGGACCGTTCCTCCCATTACCTCCACGACTATCCTTATACTGTCGTCATTCTCTATCAGGCTGAAATCCTTAACGAATTTGTCCTTATAAGGGAGCTCGGGAAAATCTCTTATATCGAGAATGTATTTTATGTTTATTTCTTCCTTTACTTTGGCGGAAATGTGATCGTGATTCTTTGTAAGGACCTCAACCACACCGGAGCCTATAAATCCGTGCCCCATTATC
>CAUCSW010000086.1 GCA_958445555.1 uncultured Clostridia bacterium
TATTTGCCGTTCTGTTAGCTTATGTGACCAACAAGCTTATAGTGTTCAGATCACACACGAAGAATTTCTGGGAGCTTGTTTGGGAATTCTTGAAATTCATTGCCACGCGCGCTGTGACAATGGTCATGGAAGCCGCGGGGGTGCCGCTGCTCACTTCGGTGCTTGAAAACTTTGCCTTGAGGAAGATACTGGTAAATGTGATAGTAATAATCGTAAATTTCTTCCTCGGCAAGCTCCTTGTTTTCAAAGGAAACAAGGCAGGAAAAGCGGGGAGAGCCGAAGCGGCCGAGAGCACGGAAGAGGCAAAAGGATCCGAAGAGATAAAGGGATCGGAAAAGACAGAAGGATCGAAAGAGGCCAAAGGGGCGGGAACCGCCGATGGCGGAAGTGTCTTACATGCGAAGGCACCCTTTAAGTCCGAAGAAAAGGAGAAGGATTAAGAATGAAGAACGAGATCAGGCATCTGCTGACCGAACTGTGCGGCAGCGCTTGGTGCGGCGGTGTAGGAAACACACCGGCGTTGATAGCCGCTTACCTTTCCGAATATGCGGTCACCGAGAGACTGCCCGACGGCGGTGTTTTGGGAACGCTTAAAGGAAGCAGCGATTACACCGTAATGCTTGAAGCGCATTACGATCAGATAGGCTTTGTTGTGACCGAGATCGCAGACGGGGGATTTGTAAAGCTCGGTGCGGTCGGCGGCATTGATGCGAGGATGCTCCCTTCAACAAGGATAAGGATACTCGGCAAAAGCGAAGTAAAAGCGGTGTTCTGCTCGGTACCGCCGCATCTTGCGGCAAAGGGAAACGCCGCGCCCGAGCTGGGCGATCTTTATGCGGACACAGGCATTAGGAGCGGTCTTGAGAATACGGTTTCAATCGGGGATCCCGCGGTGTTTGATGCACGCCCCGTAATGCTTTCGGAGGATTGCATATGCTCGCCATCTCTTGATGACCGTGCGGGCTGTGCGGCACTTCTTGTCGCAGCGAAGGAACTTTCATCAAAGGGAAAGTTGCCTGTGACGGTAAAATTTCTGTTTGCCGACAAAGAGGAGCTCGGAATGAGAGGCTCGGTCACGGGAGCTCACACCGTAATGCCCGATGAGGCGATCGCGGTCGATGTTTCGTTTGCCGACACACCGGGAATACAACCCTACCTGACAGGGAACGCCGGAGCGGGCGCGATGATAGGTATCTCGCCGTCGCTTACCAAATCAGTCAGCGATCTGCTTACCGAGTCGGGCAGGGACGGGGCTGCATTCCAGTATGAGGTCATGGGCGGAAGAACCGGAACGGACGCCGATGTCATGGGAACCGTTAAGGGCGGATGCCGCACGGGTCTGGTTTCGATCCCCGAGCGCAATATGCACACCTGCGGAGAAACGGTGCGCATCTCCGATGTGTGCTCGGTTGCCGAAATTCTTGTTAACTACATAATGAAAAAGGAGGCATAAGCGGTGAAAGAATTGCTTAAAAAGCTCTGTCTTGCCTGTGGGACCTCCGGAAGAGAAGATGCGGTAAGGGAGCTCATACTGAATGAGATCAAAGGTTTTGCAGAGGTCAAGGTCGATTCCCTCGGCAACATAATAGCCGAAAAGAAGGGCAAAAGAAGAGCTGCGGTCAGGGTGACTGCGGATGCTCATACCGACGAGGTCGGAATAATAGCTTCATCGGTCAACGAGCGCGGATTCGTAAAGTTTCATACAGTCGGCGGGATCGAGGTGCCGTCCCTGCTTTCGAAGAGGTTCGTATTCGAAAACGGAGCAAGGGGAGTTGTGTGCGTAAAGCCGGTACATCTTTGCAGCAAGGAGGAGTCCTCCAAGCTGCCGGAGGAGGAGACCCTTGTTTTGGACATCGGCGCCGCTTCAAGGGAAGAGGCTTTGAAGATGATCTCAATCGGCGAGACCGCCGTATTTGAACCGGATTTTTCGTCCCTCGGGGATCTTTTCGTTTCAAAAGCAATAGACGACCGTGCCGGTTGTGCGGTGTTGATAACGCTGCTGAAAGAAGAGGCCGAATACGATTTTACCGCCACATTTTCGGTTCAGGAGGAGATAGGGCTCAGAGGCGCCAAGGCGGCGGCGTTCAACAGTAACTGCGAGGTCGCAGTTATAGTAGAGGGCACCACCGCGGCGGATATCCCGTCAAACTCGGGCGGGGATCGCGTTTGCGAGGTCGGAAAGGGAGCGGTCCTGTCGTTTATGGACCGCGCTACGATGTACGATCGCCGTCTTTACCTTGAAGGACGGCGTCTTGCCGAGGAAAGCGGCATAAAGTGCCAGACCAAGACCAAGGTCGCGGGCGGAAACAACAGCGGCGCGTTTCATACCGCGATGGGCGGGGTGAGGACCGCAGCGGTCTCGCTGCCGTGCAGATACATACACTCATCGTCGAGCGTCGCCTCTTTTGATGATCTTGAAAATGTATACCGTCTTACCAAGCTTTTGATAGAAAAAGCGGCGGCGGGAGAAATATGATCAGGCTTGCAGATGAGCTTTCGGTGAGCGAGGTCGAGCGGTTCGGGATCAACATTATGACCGCGAGGATCGGCGGGCTTGTTATCGCTTACGGTGCCGACGGCGGTCTTGAGGATATTTACTTTTACCGTCAGACGGACGACGGGGAAAGGGTGCTTGCAATCGTTGCGGTATTTTGCGGCCATGCGACCGTTGCCGCAGGCGATGATGCCGATTTCGGTGAGCTTTCGGAGTTCTTAAAGGTCATTTCGGTCGAAGTCACGGCTTTTCCCGAGGTGACCGACCGACTCGGATTCGACGAGGCAGGCACTGTGGAGGTGCTTGAGTATCGTGGGATCTCCGTGAGCGGGACTGCTTTGGGCGGCGCGGTCGATTTTCCCCGTACGGATGATGTATACCGAATACTCAAAGCGGGCGAAGACGGGGACATTCTGCTTCCCGACAGGGAAAGCTTTTGTGCCGATCTGTCTCACCGTATGCGGCACGGTGCCGCAGTCGCTAAGGTGACGCCGTCGGCTGCCGCGGTATGCGGGTTTATGACCGACCGCTCCGCATTGATAACGGGAGTGTCGGTGCTGCCCGGATCGCGCGGCACGGGTGAAGGCAGGAGGGTCTTGTCGCTTCTTATCGATGCTTTGACGCCGAGACGCGTGTTTGTGACCGCCTCGGGCAATGTATCTTCTTTTTACAAAAAATGCGGTTTTCAATCGGCGGGGACGGCAGTCACGGTTTCGACAAGTCGTCCCGTTGCGGCTGACGGCATGGGAAGAACAGGGCCTGCGGGCCGATAAAAGAGAATAATCGAGGAAGAGTGAAGATGAGAATCAGATATCTTGCATCGGTGCTTATAATCACGGGAATGCTGACCGCAATGCTTTGCGGCTGCCGTCAGACATTTTTTATTTTCGGCAACGGGAGCCTTCGGTCGGAAAGCGTCTCTTCCGAAACAGAGAGCGGGTCTGAAAGCGGCAGTTCCTCGGATTCGCATGACGGCAACACCTCTGCCGATTCGAGCAGTCCGTCGGGCGGCTCCGCATCACAAGCGGGAGGTTCTGCGGGAGGCAGTTCTTCGAAGCACAGTACAATTCCGAGCAGCAGCGTGTCTTCAACGCCTTCACCCTCGTCATCGGCTGCGGTGTCGTCAAAGGAAAACAATTCGTCGCGCGGCGGCAGTTCGTCGAAAGGCAGCAGTTCGTCAAAGAACGATCCGTCTTCGGGTGCGCCGACATCTTCGGGGTCGTACGGGAGCATTATTTACAATTCAAACGACAGCGGTTTCAGCAGCAGGTGGTATTGATCGCTTATAACGGATGCGTGGGTCGAACGGCTCAAACGGAAAAGTCGATCGGGTATACAAGTGCCGCCCCGCCGCGTAAATGCGGCGGGGCGGCACTGTTTGGATCGTTTTTTCTCCGTGGGGGGCGGGTTCGAATTGTTTTTACCCGTCTACGAAAATGCTTTGATTATCAAATTGGCGGCTATACAGACCGTTATTCCTATCAAGGTCGGCAGCAGGGCGGCGGCGACCGTCCACTTGATGCTGCCGGTCTCTTTTTTTACGGTCATAAGGGTGGTTGAGCAAGGCCAGTGAAACAGTGTAAACAACAGGGTACATATCACGGTTGAAGAGGTCCATCCGTTTGCGGTGAGGATCGATATAAGGCCATCGGTGCCTATGCCGGCATTCAAAGAACCCGATGCCGAGTATGTCATTACCGCAATGGGCAGCACGATCTCATTTGCGGGCAGACCGAGGATGAACGCCATCAGCATCACGCCGTCCATTCCCATTGCCCTTCCGCGCGGGTCGAGCATTTCTGATACGGTTATAAGA
>CAUCSW010000087.1 GCA_958445555.1 uncultured Clostridia bacterium
TTTTTTTTTTCTTATTCAAGTCTCTGTATGATCATTCTTTCGGAGAGACCCGGAATAACAAATGCCTTTTCGGAATTCTGATAGTACTCACGTACATGGAGCCTGAAATAAGCCCTTGCCGCCGAGAGCAGTACAACAATGAAAGCAAGGATAGAGATCAAAACAATAAGTACGATCTTCAAGGGTGATCTGCCTTTCGCTGCGCGTTCGCTTTTTTCGGACATTTCCTATTACCTCTTTCTTTATGATTTACCGATTCGGTATAAAAATTACAGTGGTATGCTTTTTTGTTCGGACTCGGTTCGGGGAACACTTTTCCGCTTTGCGGATCACATGTCAAAGCTAGTCAGGTAAAGTCGGCGTTTGGCGGGATATAAAGATCTCGGTGTCCGTTACGGTATGACTGGCGGTCTGCTTACAAGTGTATTGTAACATAAAATTTCACGAAAAGCATTAACAAATGGAAAACTTCACCTGTATTTTTTTAAGAGGGACCGTTTTTTGTCTCCCGTCTCCTTCGCGATAATTTTTTCAATATGTACAATATATATTTATTATGAGCGTTTAAGAGTAAGACCGTATGTTTTTCGGCAGTCGGATCATGACTGACTGTCTCGGATCGCAATGCTCGGTCGACCGATCGGAGGCGTATTGATATGGATATTGTAAAAACAAAACGAAGTGTGATAAAGCCCCTTCTGATTTCGGCAAAGGCTGCGCCGACCTTGTTATCCGTCGCTGCAGTTATTCTTCTGTTTTGCGTTGTTTGCACCCGATCCGTCGACAGAAGATATGCCGCGCGACCGTTAAACAGTTTCTTTCCCGATGCGGCACTTGCCGAATGCGTGGCAAATGCAATGGGAATCGACCCTGAAGACCGCGTTACCGAAGAATTTCTTGCGTCGTTCGACGGCGCGCTTATATGCAGCGGGATCGAGCTGAAAAGCCTTGACGGTATCGGTCTCTTAAAGGGTTTGACCTCGCTGACCTGTTGTAAAAACAGGGTGACCGAGCTGCCCGCAGAGATCGGCAGTCTCACCCGTCTTAAAACACTTGACTGCCGCAAGGCATTTGAATTGTCGACAGTGCCTCGCGAGATAGGCTGCCTTTCATCGCTCACGAGTCTTGATCTTTCGTTCACCTGTATAGAGTGTCTTCCCTATTAGATCTGCAGACTTTCCGATCTCACCTATTTTTCGGCAGCGGTGACGGGAATAAGAAATCTGCCGTCCGATATCGGTGATCTGACATCTCTTCGGGTGCTTGATGTTCATCTGACAAGACTGACTTCGCTGCCCGACAGAATATGCGATATACCTTCACTTGAAGAAGTCAATGTCTCATATTGCCCTATAAGTAAGACGCCCGAATGTCTTGACGGCATACTGATAAATGAGCAAATAACGGAGTAGCTCCCGATTCCGGAGCGGGGGTCCGAGGGGGGGTGACCCGTGGGGGTGATATAAGACCTAAATCCCCGCACCGAGGGGTGAGCGTGTCGACCGCGGCAAACGGTCAATGGCGATCGACGGCGGATCGCTTTTTATCAAGTTCAAAATACGATGAAAACTTATTGAAGACAGGTTTGAATTCAAAAAAGCGGTCGAGCAGTTTTGAAAAAAATCCTATGACCGTGCCGTTCAGTGTCGCCATTACAAGGGTGCGCCAATTCAAACCGACAAAGCTTTTGAAGAAACAGAGTGTCATTACCGTGCTTACGAGCAGCAATGTAAGATCGACCGCAGTTTTGAAAACAGATACCTTTATTCCGTACCTGAGCGAAACGGATTTTACAAAAAAGTCGTAGACCTGCGGATACAGGTATGTCTTGAAGAAAAGCGCGACCGAAAACGAGGTCAGCAGCACTCCGATGATGAACAGAGGGATCCGCAGCCATAATTCCATACTGCCCGGCTCGGTACGGGAGGGGTCAAAGCAGGGGACCGACCGCCAGAGATCCAGAACCGAGCCGTATATGAGGCAGGTCACAAACGACATCAGATATACGGGGCGGAATTTTCTCAGAACGATGCATAACACAATAAACACGCCCGCCTGAATGATGTATTCCGCCTGACCGAAGGTGATCACGCCGACTTTTAAGCTGAGCAGGTAGGCGGGGGCTACGATCATCGAAATGCCGAAATCCGCAGTTGTCAGAATTGCCACGGCAAGCGCCAACAGTATGATCGCGAGAATATAGGTGAGCTCCGATGATACGGGTATTCTTTTTGTCAAGGTGTTTTCTGCCCGAAGTGTTTGTGTCTTTCTCATATATGTCCTCCCCGTAATAAGAAAAGCCATGCACCGATAAGGTGCATGGCGAAAATGAGTTGCCGATCTCCGAAAAATCCACGCTGATTTTACGGTTCAATTATATAACACACAAGCTCGGTTGTCAATATCCGATCGAAGAGACGATGTCCGTTATCTGCAGAATTTTTCTATATATCTGTCAATGCATTCGGATATTATCTTCTTCGCTTCATCGGGTCCTTCTTCTTCGTTAACGACGGTTTCCTTGCCTTCAAGGTTCTTATACACCGAGAAGAAATGCCTTATCTCACTGCATATATGCCCGGGCAGCTCCGAGATGCTCTTGTATTCGTTGTAGGTCGGATCGTTGAAGGGTATCGCAATTATCTTTTCGTCCATTTTACCGCCGTCGAGCATTTTTATAACGCCTATCGGGTAGCATCGCACAAGACTGAGCGGGTGTATGGTCTCACTGCAAAGAACAAGCACATACAGCGGGTCGCCGTCATCCGCATAGGTGCGCGGGATCAGTCCGTAGTTGGCGGGGTAGTGGGTAGAGGTATAAAGGATACGGTCAAGAATTATATGACCGGTTTCTTTATCGAGCTCGTATTTGTTCTTGGAGCCTTTTTCGATCTCGATAACCGCAATGAAGTCATCGGGGTGCACTCTTGTGGGGCTGATGTCGTGCCAGATGTTGGACATTTCGTTCTTTCCTTTCTTTCTTGTGCTTTTATATGCAGAGCGTAGTTGTGCAAAACGATCGCGCGGCGCCTGCCTTTGATCGGTTTGCCGCCCGCGAAGGATCTTGCAAGGTCGCTCGGATAATCTCCGTTCTCCGCCGTAAGATTCAGAAGAACCATTCGTAGAGCACGCCGTACATTTCCCTTACGCAGTATGTCGGGAATAACCACCATTCGGTCGTCCCCGAGCGGGTGCCTATAGTGTCAAAGCCCGCCTGTTCGGCTTCCTTTAGGGCGCGGTATTGATGAAAATCATTTGTGATTATTACAACATTGTGGTCGAGCCCGTTTTCATCGATCATCTTTTTTGAAAACAAAATGTTCTCGTGAGTCGACAACGAGCGATCTTCTTTAAGGAGCCTGCCTTCCGATATTCCGTTGTCGCGGAGCCAGCGATACATACATTCCGCTTCGCTGATGCTCTCACCTTCGCCCATACCGCCCGAGAGGATGCAGTCGGCGTCGGGATTTTCGTCAAGGTATTCCTTTGCCGCCTCAAGCCGCCTTACGAGCATAAGACTCGGCCTTTCACCGTAGACTCTGCATCCGAGTACAACGGCAGTAGAGTTTTCGGGGCATTCGATCCTTACCGCCGAGATCATACAAACTGATGCGGCGACTGCCGCCGCTGCGATCAGGACTGCGACTGCCGCCGCCGTGCAAAGAGCAGCCTTGCCGATGACGCTTTTCCAAATTCGACAGGCGGCACGGTTTACCCTTTTAAAAAGAAGCGCATATGCGGTCAGAAGTCCGAACACGACGGTCCCCGTGATATTCCCGAGATTGACCGAGAGAAGCGGGGCGGGCAGAACGAACCACAACAGTCCCGTGATGCCGACCGTGAGCAGAAGTATCCTGATTATTTTTGTGCCTGCTTGTTTCATTATTCACTGTCCTTAAGATGAATGTTCCGTTGATCCTGCGCGGCGCCGTAAATAACGGCAAGTTCCTTTGCGCGTGAGGAAAGCTTTTCCCGCAATACGGCGGGAAAAAGAAGCTCTGCCGAATCGGAGCAGGAGAGAAGCCAGCTTATCAGACCCTCGCTCACCAACGCTTCGGTGCTGATGATAAAATGGGAATCTCCGTCCGCACGCGGTGAAATATTGCTTCCGAAACGATCGATTATCTGCTCAAGCGCCGAGTTCTTGCAGCGGAGGGTTATTGTCTGACGCTCGCCCCCGAACATATTAAAGGCACGGGCGGTATAGTCGGCAATATCAAAGGCGGTCTTGTAGCCGCTCACCTCGGTAAAGCTACTTGAAGGTTCGTCGGTCACGGTGACCTTTA
>CAUCSW010000088.1 GCA_958445555.1 uncultured Clostridia bacterium
ACTGTAATTCAACGATTACCCCTATAAATCAACGATTATGCCAGCATTTTAACGATTACTTGTCTTTTAACGATTTGAAATTGATTTTTATTCTCGATTTAGAGAATTCTCTCCCCAAAAGTTCTCAAAATACTGATTTTAGGTATAAAATAACCGTCATTCCGTTGTATCAGAATGACGGTTATTCCTTGGTGGAGACGAAGAGGATCGAACTCTCGACCTTACGGATGCGAACCGTACGCTCTCCCAGCTGAGCTACGCCCCCGAATACGTTGTTTTTACCGACTGCCGCCGTACCGATCGTCGCGAAATACCGCCCCGACCGACATTTTGCGGAGCCGCAGCGGCACACGACGGTATGCACCAACCGTGCGGGTATCGCTTCGAACAAATGCTATTGTATCACATATTATTAAAAAAATCAACAGTAATTTCACTGATTTTTAACGATGAGGACCAAACGGACGGAGACTGCTCTCTTTAGAAAAATTCGGCAGGGAGCTTCATTGCTCCTTTTGCTGCCGCCCGCCTGCCTTCACCACTTGAAACGGGCGATCTTTTGTGATAAACTCAACTGTATGGACTATCCCCCTGCCGATCGTCGGTAGTATGACTCAACGGGACTGCTCAATATAACTGCTTAAATAGGGCTGCTGAAAGAGCGGCCCCCGACGGGGCGACTCGACAAAATAATTCAGCAGGACGGCCTGACAGAGCAATTCAACAGGACGGCTCGACAGAGCGGTCCGCATCTTTGCGGGAGCCCGACGGTCGGAGCTTGCAAAACAAAATCGAAAGGTCATCAAAATGATAAATAAAAGTATGTATTCCGCTTTCGGAATAAGCGGAGAGGTCGAAAAAATAACCGATGAGGTCGCGGAGTCGTTGAAGGACAGATTCGCGGCTGCCGATAAGATTGCGGAATTCAATCAGGCGAAGGTCCTCAAGGCTTTTCAGGACAACAGGGTAAGCGCCGCCTGCTTTGCGGGAACTACCGGTTACGGTCACGATGACCTCGGAAGAGATACCCTTGAAAAGGTCTACGCCTCGGTCTTTAAGACCGCAGCGGCACTTGTGCGCCCTCAGATAACCTGCGGCACTCATGCCCTCGCAACGGCGTTGTCCGCAAATCTTCTTCCCGGCGATGAGCTGCTTTCACCCGTCGGCAGACCTTATGACACCCTTGAAGAGGTTATCGGTATAAGAGAGTCGCCTTGTTCGCTGAAAGAGTTCGGGATCTCATACCGCGAGGTCGACCTTTTGCCCGACGGCGGCTTTGATTATGACGGCATAAGAAAGGCGATAAACGAAAAGACCGCGCTTGTCACGATTCAGCGCTCAAAGGGATACAGTATGCGTCCGACCCTCTCCGTCGAACAAATAGGCGAGCTCATAGCCTTTATAAGGGGCATAAAACCGCAGGTGAAAATAATGGTCGATAACTGCTACGGCGAATTTGTCGAGGCGATCGAGCCGTCCGAAGTCGGAGCCGATATGGTCGTCGGATCGCTCATAAAGAATCCCGGCGGCGGACTTGCTCCCGTGGGGGGATATATCTGCGGAACCGAAGAATGTATAAAAAGGTGCGCAAACCGCCTTAATGCTCCGGGGATCGGCGGAGATGTAGGCGCAAGTATGAGTCTCTTAAAAGACCTTTATCAGGGCTTCTTTCTTGCACCCTCGGTCGCCGCGTCCGCACTGAAAGGCGCAATGCTGGCAGCGGGAGTATATGAGAGACTCGGTTTCAATACGGTGCCCTCATCGGATGAGGACAGATTCGATGTCATTCAATCCATAGAGCTCGGCTCAAAAGAGGCAATGTGTGCCTTCTGCGAGGGCATACAGTGCGCCGCTCCGATAGACTCGTATGTCACCCCGGTGCCCTACCCGATACCGGGATATAACGACGAGGTCATTATGGCGGCGGGCGCGTTCATACAGGGCTCATCGATAGAGCTTTCGGCGGACGGTCCCATAAGACCGCCTTACGCGGTCTATTATCAGGGCGGATTGACCTGGTATCACGCCAAGCTCGGCGTTATGATGTCGCTTCAAAAACTCGCGGACGCGGGACTTGTCAAACTGAAACAATAACCGAACGGACGGGGCGCACCCTGCGCGCCCCGTCCGCCTTTTTTTGTCCCTGCTTATTTTTTATCGCCGACCCGTCTTATAAGGGGCACCGCGACCTTAACAAGCTCGCTTATTACGAGTGTTATTATCGAAAGCAGAACCGCGACAAGCCAACCCTTGCCGCTCAAAGAACCTATTCCGAAAAGTCTGCCCAACGGCGTAACAGGTACTGCAATCGCAAGTATCACTGCGGCTGCCGAATATATGAAAGCGTATTTGTTTTCGGCTATCCTACTCGTGAAAAACGACAGTTTTAGCGACCGTACCGCAAATAACTCAAATACCTCCGAGAGCATCATGACCGCAAAGCATAACGCCGTTGCGGCGGCGCCGTCGTCGGGATAAAGTGTCCTTCCGATCGCATATCCGACCGTGCCGAGGATCCCGATGAGCAGCCCTTGCCAAACGGCGGGGAGCACAAATCCGCCGATTCGGAACAGGCGCAGCGATACCTTTTCGTCACGGCTTCCTATGTCCGACGGCTCGGTGCATATTGCTTTCAACGGCAGAGCTCCGATTATAAGGCTCAACAGTATTATCGGCGCGGTGCCGAGCGGCGAAAGCCCGAAAACGATGTATCCCGCCAAAACCGCTATCGCCTCTCCGATCCCGCAGGCAAGCAGGTAGTGAAGTGAACGGCGGATATTTTCATATGCCGTATGACCTATCTCAAGCGACGAAACAAGCGAGGAGTAAGAGTCGTCAGCCAAAACCGTGTCGGCTGCGCCTTTGGCAACATCGGTCCCCGAAACGCCGAGGGCAAATCCGATGTCCGCCTCGCGGAGCGCTTTTTCGTCTCCCACAGTGTTTCCCGTGACCGCAACCGCGGCACCCGTCGCTTTCCATGCTCTGATGATCCGCAGCTTGTCTTCGGGTGACACACGCGCAAATACCGCAATGTGTTCGATCTGATCGAACAATTCCTCATCCGTCATAGCGGCAACCGCAGCCCCCGTGACCGCTATTCCTCCGCCTTCAAAAAGACCGAGCTTTTCCGCTACCGCAGAGGCGGTCTCAACACTGTCACCGGTCACGATAACCGTCCTTATACCGGCATCGGAGCACTTTTTTACTGCCTCCGCGGTGTCGTCCCTTATGGGATCGTCCAACCCTATAAATCCGCAGAAGGTGAGATCGCGCGATATATCCGCTTCGCTGAGCTCAATGGGTGCCTCGGGCAATCTTTTATAGGCGACTGCGATGACTTTCAGCGCCTCTGCCGACATCTCGTCCGCCGCATTCAAAAGAAATTCCGTGTCGCATCCGACGCAGCAGGGGGTTATCAATTCCGGAGCACCCTTTACGACTGCATATATTTTTCCGTCTATCATATTGACGGTCGCCATAAGTCTTCTTGAGGGGTCAAACGGGAGCTCCGTAAGCCTCGGACAGGTGTTGTCGAGCTCTTCCTTTGAATGACCGAGCAGCTTTGCTGCCGCAATGACTATTCCGGAATCGGTCGTGTCGCCGACCCGTATTTCCCTGCCGTTATCAATACGGGAATTGCCGTTGCAGCATACCGCGGCAAAGGTGAGAAGATTCGCGGCACCGTGAGTCAATTCATCTGTTTTTGTGCGGGTGAGCTTTCTGCCGTCAAAAAGGCAGGAAACATCCGCCTTGTTTTCGGTCAATACGCCGGTCTTGTCACAACATATCACCGAAATATTGCCGAGCGCCTCTGCCGAGCGAATGCGCTTTACGACCGCTCCGTGCTTTGCGGAAGCCCTGATCCCCCGAGCCAAAGCGGCACGGGAGGCGGATTCAAAGGCACCCGAAAGTATTGCCGCAGCAAGTGCCGCCGATGAAGAAACGATCGCCAAAAACCTGACCGAAAAATTCTCGCGGTTACCCGCGGCGCCTATGACACCTACCAACACCACTATGATACATACCGCAAGAACCCCGAAGGATATGATCTTCTCAAAACTTTTAAGGCGCTTCATAACCGGGCTTTCCGCAGACGAATCCTCTAAGGAAGCGCGAATGCCCTTTCTCACCTCGGTGTCGTTGCCGGTCGCGGTGACCACCGCCGTTCCCTCACCCGCGACTACCGAACAACCCTTGAATACCATATTGCTTCGCTCCGAGATCGGAGTGATCGCGTCA
>CAUCSW010000089.1 GCA_958445555.1 uncultured Clostridia bacterium
CCGGATGCGCGGACGACGACCGTCGTCCGCGCAGATCCTCCGATTTACTTAGTCTTCTTTGACACTGCTCTCTCGATGAGTTTTACAATCTCGACTATCGGGATCACGGCAACGGAGAGCCCCAGAGCGATCGCGTATTCCTTAAGTCCGATAGGTGTGAACTTAAAGGCGTTTGCGAGTGCGGGTATTTCTATTACCGCAGTTGTGAGGAGCAATGCTATCGCGCCCGAAGCCCAGAGCATAATGTTCTGCTTCTTTATGGTAAATACCGAGCTGCGAAGTGAGCGCATATTGAAGGAATGGAATATTTCAGCCATTGACATGGTCAGAAACGCCATTGTGACACCGTGCTCACTATGGCAGTTTGTGAAGTCAAGCGCGCCGAATTCGATGAACTGTCCGACAAAATACGCGGTCAGTGTAAGGAGCGACACAAGTGCACCCTGATAGAATATATCGAATCCGACACCGCCCGCAAATATTCCGTCTTTCGAATCGCGGGGCTTTTGCTTCATGGAGTTGCGCTCCCCATGCTCCATTCCGAGGGCGAGGGCGGGCAGACTGTCTGTTATCAGGTTTATCCAGAGCAGGTGTACCGGGCGCAGTATCGTAAATCCGAGCATGGTCGCGGTAAATATGCTTATGACCTCGCTCAGGTTTGACGAGAGCAGGAACTGTATTGCCTTTCTGATATTGGCATATATTTTTCTGCCCTCTTCCACGGCTGAAACGATGGTGGCAAAATTATCGTCGGCAAGTATCATATCGGCGACATTTTTTGTGACATCGGTACCCGTGATTCCCATTCCGATACCTATATCGGCTGCCTTTATGCTCGGAGCGTCGTTTACACCGTCTCCCGTCATTGCGGTGACGGCTCCCCTGCGCTTCCACGCCTCTACTATACGAACCTTATGCTCGGGCTGCACCCTCGCATAGACACTGTACTTTTCGATAACACGGTCAAGCTCTTCATCCGTAAAGCGATCAAGCTCGGCGCCCATTATTGCCTCATCGGCATTTTTGATTATTCCGAGATCCTTTGCTATCGCAACTGCGGTATCTATATGGTCGCCCGTGATCATCACAACGCGTATGCTTGCTTCTTTACATTCCTCGACGGCGGCTTTGACTTCGGGTCTCACCGGGTCGATCATACCGCACAGTCCTATAAAGATGAGGTCTTTTTCAAGCGCCTCGGAGGTGACGGTTTCGGGAAGCGACGGGTATTCGGCATAAGCTGCCGCAAGGACACGGAGGGCATTATCTGCCATTTTTTTATTTGCAGCGGCTATTTCCGCGCGTTTATTATCGTCAAGCGGCAGCACGCCGTTTTCTGTCAGCACCGAGCTGCAGCGCTTCAGCAGTTCATCGGGCGCACCCTTTGTATACTGGACGGTTTTGCCGGCCGAGGAATGAAGCGTCGACATCATCTTTCTTCCCGAATCGAACGGTATTTCGCCTATTCTCGGGAATTCCTCTTTCAACTGCGGCTTGCGGCTGCCGAGCGAATCCGCATAATTGACGAGTGCGCACTCGGTGGGTTCGCCTACCGCGGCACCCGCTTCCTCATCAAGTTCGGCATCCGAACAAAGTGCCATTGCCCTCGCGAGCAGCAGTTTATCGGAGGAATACTCATCAACCACGGTCATTTTGTTCTGCGTTAGGGTTCCTGTCTTATCGGAGCATATGACCTGCGCGCAGCCGAGGGTCTCAACCGCGGTGAGTTTTCGGATGACTGCGTTTCTTTTGCTCATTTTGGTAACGCCTATCGATAAAACGATAGTGACGACTGCAGCGAGTCCTTCGGGTATTGCGGCGACCGCAAGGCTGACCGCGACCATAAAGAAATCAAGAAGTTCGGTAAATGCGGGCATTCCGCCGCCGCGTGAAACGCTTTCGATTATTTCGACGCCGAATATCACGACGCATATACCGAGAACGAGCAATGTCAGTATCTTGGAAAGTCCCGAAAGCTTCTTTTGAAGAGGTGTTTCCTCGTCCTTAGCCTTTGTCAGGGCGTCGGCTATCTTACCCATTTCGGTATTCATACCGATATTGCAAACGACCGCGGTACCGCGTCCGTAGACCGCGGTGCTTCCCATATAGCACATATTTCTGCGGTCGCCGAGCGAGACCTCGTTCCCGTTTCCTATCACGGAGTCGGTCTTTTCGACCGGTACCGATTCACCCGTCAGCGCCGCCTCTTCTATTTTAAGAGAAGCACATTCGATAATACGGCAATCGGCGGGGATCGAATCGCCCGCTTCAAGAAGAATGACATCTCCAGGCACAAGGTCTTCGCTCTTAACCGTGATCTGCTTGCCGTCCCTTAGCACCTTAGATGTTGCGGCGGTCATATTTTTAAGAGCTTCTATCGCTGCCTCGGCTTTGCTTTCCTGAATAACGCCGAGAACCGAATTGAGGACCACGACGAACAGTATTATAAACACATCCGCAAACGATTCGCCTTCGCCCGTAGTGCTATTTGCTATCACGTTGGTAACGGCGGACACGACCGCTGCGCCGATAAGTATAAGTATCATCGGGTCGCAGAGCTGCTTAAAAAAGCGCTTGACGATTCCGTCCTTTTTGCCTTCCGCGAGTTTGTTTTTGCCGTATTTTTCGGCTCTTTTTTCCGCTTCGGTGGAGGTAAGGCCTTCCGCGCCTGATTGCAAGGTATTCATTACTTCTTGCTTGTCTGACGAGTAGTAGTTCAATTATGACTCCCCTTATTTAAGTTTATGCGGTCAATAATACCGCAATGTGTCGTCAGCCCGACTGTTCAAACGGCGTGCGGATGATGCGCAGTGCTGACTTTCGCAGTAAGCGACTGTTGGTGCTCAGTGCGCGACGGACGATGACCGAAGCTAAACGGAATGTGCGGACAAAAGCACCTCCCGCAACGCGCCGATGCGGACGACCGTAATCCGTGCAGCCGTTTTTTCAATCGGGTTTAGTACTGATTTTACCATATTATTCTATTTGTTTCAATATACACCTATCCTTTACAATGTAAAATTTAAGTAAAGTTTTTACAGATTGCATCTTACGATCGCGAAAACGCGTGTATGCCGTGCCGTTTTATCGGCAGGCGGGGAAATCGGGTTTTCGGTGTGGCGGGTGCTGCGTCAGTGGCAGGTACTTCGGGGGTGGAGCTGCAGGGGGTGCGGGGTTGCTTGAGAGCGGTTTTCACGAGGAAAGGGCGGTCTTTCGGGCAGGCGAGATTCTATTTAGGTGTAGGGGTTTTCGGGGAGGCGGAGCCGCGGGCGACCCTTCGGGTCGCCCTGAAAGCGGCGGTGTCGGCGCATTATAAAGCGATGTGCCGCGAGCCTGCAAAGAAGCCGCACTCACTGCCTGCCGCCTGCTTTTACCTGCCGACGCCGCCGCTTTTCGCGCCTTCGGCGCGGGCGGCTCCGCCTAATCTCCCGCCCTGCCCTTTTCTTCACTTCCGCTTACTGTTTGATCGATAAAGGCGGCTTCGCATCATTGACAAATGATGCGAAGCCGCCTCAGACAAAACATTATTCACCGATCGGTTCAAGGGCATATTTTTCCGAATAGCGTTCAAAGTTTTCTCTGAACACAGCGGGCTTATTGCGCTTGAGATCGTTAAGGTACTCATGCGTGTCAAACGAATCGACATTAAGTTCGATCATGGCCACCGCAATATTTGAACAGTGGTCGGCTATTCTTTCGAAGTCGGAAAGAAGATCGTTAAACACAAAACCGTGGTTCAAGGTGCAGTTTCCCGACTGGAGGCGATTGATATGGCGAAGCTTTACCTCATCGCAAAGGCGGTCGATTACCTCTTCAAGAGGTTCGACGGTAAACGCCGCATCGATATTTTCGGCATTGAAAGCATTAAACGAAATATCAACTATTTCATCGACCGCATCCCTTATTTTCTTGAGTTCTGCCGATGCGCTTCCCGAAAACTCCAGTTTCTTTTCGTTGATCTCAGCCGCCACATTCGATATATTGACCGCGTGATCAGCAATTCTCTCGACATCGCTTATCGTATGAAGCAGCTTGGATATCTCTATGTTCTCGCCGTGTGAAAGCTCCTGCTGGTTTATTTTGACAAGGTATGAGCCGAGCTTATCCTCGTATCTGTCGATGGTATACTCTTTATTCTGTATTGTTTTGTAAAGGTCGTCTGTGTAATTGTCAAGAAGGTTAAATGCCCTTG
>CAUCSW010000090.1 GCA_958445555.1 uncultured Clostridia bacterium
TGATATATGCTTCGCATATGAAGGAACGGATATTATATCATATTTGCAGGGCAAATATATAATACGGCTTGCCGTATATCATATCGCACAGCGATATATCATTTAACCTTGCCCCTCCGCCGCTTTTATGCTATGCTTGTGCTACAATAGGGACAAAAAACCTTGCCCGTAGTGGTTTACTATGGCAAGGTTTTTATTTTAGATATTTTTAGTTAAGTCTTGTAAAGCAATTCCTAAAATTTCGGTTAAAGCCTCTTTGGATTCAACGGGTGTGAGACCCTCACCCAATGTTTCAATTAAAGTTCCTATAACGGCAACTCTTTCGTTATTAATCTTTTTATCAGGCTTTAAATCGTCATACATCTTTTCGTAGAGAGCAATTAATTTTTGATTTGTTGCTTCTCTTGCTTTGATAATTTCACCTATTGCTTTGGCTTGCTCCTGTGTTCCCACATCACCAGGTCCGCCTGATTTCATTTTTCCGAGTTCGGAAATTGCATCAGTAAGGAATGCCTGACCGAGTGAGATTTCTTCCAACTTACCTAACAGATAATCCATGGTAAGTTTTTCTGAACATTGTTGTTCTGCTGTTGAATTAAGCAATTTAGCCATTGATTCGGAAACCTCTTTGGGAGTTGCGCTATTGTTAGGTATATTATTGTTATTAATAGAATCAACTTTTTTATTTTCTGACATAGTTTTGTCCTCCAATTCAATATTTGGCGGACACGCAAGGCATATAGTGTTTTCATCTATGAAGCGTGCCCTGCCGTTCTTAACAAGACCTTTTGCCCTTTTTGGGTAGGTCGCCTCATATTCATTTCCTTGTTCATCTACAACAAAAATGTTTTTTTCGATGGGTATCATCCCCTTATTGTAAATGTGTGATACTGTTTTTTGTTATGGGTGCCACCCCTATCACAAATAAAATATACCATACTTTATTTCCCATTTCAATATAAATATTATAAGGCAAGACAGGAATAACCGTCATACTTTCGGCAATCTTACTGCTTAAAAACAGAGTTTTTAACAGCATCTTCGTTAGTATGATTTTGGGTGTGTCGGTATGACTTTTGTCATACAATCAAAAATAGAGTTATCTCGTATTTTCGGGATAACTCTATTTGTATATATAACTTGAAAATGATAATAATGGGTTCCGTTTTGCCTCGGGAACTATAAGCTTTGTAAGCTCAACGAAGGGTGCTCTTCTGTTCTCGTCAGGTTGACATACCGATGCGTTTTTGTTAAAATGTTGATAAATATAAGGGATCAGTCGTCGGACTTAAAGGAAAAGAGACTTCGCGCTTTTTGGGGGCGATATCGCCGTATCGGGCACCGTATGCGCGAAGGTGTTTCCGACGGCGATGCGAGGCAAAAAAGAAAGGTAAATCGTATATGATTCAATTCAGAAAAGGGTATTACGCCGATGTGCGAATCGAGGATCGATGCAGGACCATAATCAATTACCGCGACGGTCAGCTTGTGGAGTACAAGACACGAAACGAAAATCGTGCATTCATAAGGGTCTATGACGGTAAGATGTGGTACTATGCATCGGTAACCGACACCGCCCGTATCAATGAGACTTTGAGCGAGCTTTATGCCGCCGCAACGCAGAATGACGCGATTCTTGCCGATCCCGTCGTGAAGCACTTTGAGGTCAACAAGGCAAGGGTCATGAGGTTTTCGGAAAATTCCGTCAGGGACATTCCCTCTGAAGAAAAAAGAGCACTTTTGGAATCGTATTTGCATATACTGTCATCCGACCCCTGTATGACAATGCCCGTGGGCATCTATCTGGATCGAAACAGCAGATTTCATTTTGAATCGTCTCTCGGCGCCGATATTGAATACGACTATCAAACCTGCGGACTTTCGCTTCGCTGCAGTATGGTGGAGGGTGACCGCAAGTTTTCCGCAGGATGGCAGCGCGGCACGGATAATTTTTCCGATCTTTGCGGTCTTGAGTCGGAGATCGCCGACTCAATGAAGGAACAGACGGCGTTTATGAGGACTTCGGTACCTGTTGAAGCGGGGAAGTATCCCGTTGTTCTGTCACCGGAGGCTGCGGGGGTCTTTGCCCACGAATCCTTCGGGCATAAATCGGAATCCGACTTTATGCTTTCCGACGAAACCATGCGCGACGAATGGCAGATCGGGAAGAAGGTCGGCTCGGAGATACTGTCCATTGCCGAATGCGGAGAGCTGTCCGGCACCGGATATGTGCCGTTTGACGATGAAGGGACCGCCGCGCGGAAGAACTATCTCATAAAGAACGGCGTCCTTGCCGGCAGACTTCACAGTGCCCTGACCGCGACCGTGCTCGGTGAGGAGTTGACCGGAAACGCCCGCGCGATCGACTGTACATTTGAGCCTATCGTGCGAATGACAAACACATACATAGAACCGGGCGATCTCACTTTTGATGAGCTCATAGCGCCTATCAAAAAGGGCTATTTTATAAAAACCATCAGTCACGGCAGCGGAATGAGCACATTTACCATAGCACCGCGCGTCGCTTATGAAATAATCGACGGAAAGATCGCAAGGCCCGTTCAGATAAGCGTTATCACCGGTAATGTTTTTGAGACCCTCGGACTTATCGACGGTCTTACGAACAAGACCGAGATGCTCTCATTTGCCACGGGAGGCTGCGGAAAAATGGAGCAGTCGGGACTCCCCGTCGGCTTCGGCGGCCCGTATGTAAGGGTATCTTCAATGAATGTGCAGTGAGGTGAAAACAATGAAAAAGGAATTTATAACCGCTGAGTTTTCCTCGGCTGCTTTGAACATAACCGCCGGAAAAATAGACAGTTTCAGAAAGACCGAGGAAAGCTTCGGCACGGTGCGCGTTTATAAGGACGGGAAGATCGGCGTTGCCGGAGCAATAGGCAGGGCGGATGAAGCAGCGTTGACCGAAAAGGCGGAAAAGGCACTTTCCATAGGAATACCTTATGAATCCGAGCTTGACGGTCCTGTTACCGAGGAGCATCACGGGGTGTCGGAGCTGCCGGAAGAAAAGGATATGATACCCGTCTTTGGGAAGCTTCTTTCCGACATCGGCGAGGCGTGCCCGAATTTCTGTATAAGCAATAAGATAATCATATCTTCAAATCGGGCGGAGTACCGTAACTCAAACGGCAGACATCTTATCAGCTCCGACCGCTCGCTGGAGGTAGGGCTCCTGTTCCAGAACCGAGGCTCCGGAAACCTTATGGACGCTTATTATGAGTACGGCGGGCGCACCTACGATCCCGAAAAAATAGTGTCGCAGTGCAGTATGCTTTACAAGGCTTTTTGTAATCCCGTGCCGCTCCCGAAGGAGAAAATCCCGGTCGTGATCTCGGCAGGAGCGTTTTTTTCAAGCCTTTTGAGGAACTTTTCGGGAGAGTTATACGCTTCGGGCTCCTCGCTCGTCAGCGGAAAGCTGGGAGAAAGGTTGTTTTCCGAAAAGCTGACTCTTAAGGATGACAGGAACGGTGAAACCAATCCGGGCGCCTGCTTCTTTGATGATGAAGGTCAGATAGCCGATGATTTCCGCGCTCCGCTTATAGAAAACGGAAGACTTGTCGGCGTTACTGTATCCAAAAACACGGCGGCGAGGTTTAATGTCCCTGTGTCGCGGACTTCTGTTTCCTCATACGACGGTGTTCCCGCAGCGGGACTTTCGGGACTGTATGTCGCCCCTACCGCAAAGGAACTGTGCGACATAGTGCCGGGAAGAGCAATATATGTTTCTATGGCATCGGGCGGTGACACAACGCCTGACGGTCATTTTGCAACGCCCGTTCAGTTGGCTTATCTGCTTGAAGGCGGAAGACCGGTCGGCAAACTCCCCGAGCTCAATATCAGCGGCGACTTTTTCTCAATGCTCGGGAGTGACTTTTTAGGCTCTGTCAGGGGAAGTATCGACGGACTTACCGACCTTTGCGTTATAAATATGGAGGTAACGGAATAAACCGATCGGTCGATGACGGTGAGAAAAAAAGGCATAGTAACAGGAATGGTGCGGCCACCGACCGGCGTTTGTGACGCACAACGCCGACGTAAGGGACGCCGCCGCGGATCGGCGCAGCCTGTCATAACATCAGACTGATAATAATCGCACAGGCGATTTTTTAGCTCCCTTTCCCGAAAACAGGGGAAAGGGAGCTTTTTCTTTCTTCATTTACTTT
>CAUCSW010000091.1 GCA_958445555.1 uncultured Clostridia bacterium
ATACATCGAGTTTGCTTTCGCGGCAAGTACCATTTCGAAGATGAATTCAAGGATCATAATAAGGAAGAGAAGTCCCGCAAAGATCACGAAATTTCCGAGCTCCTCGACAAAGTAACCTACTATCTCTTCGCCGTACGCCTTGGCGTCCTGCTCGGTGAAGAGGGGAGCGTCAAGGTCGTAACCGAACATATAATCATCCTCTTTAAGGTCGTTGCCCGGAAGGCTGCTGCCGTCAAAAGTGCCGTCGTCGGGGACGAGTCCGTCGGTTTGATAATACCTGTATCGGTCCGCTTCCTTAAAGACGCGCTCCTCTATGCCCGACGCTATATCGGGGTGGTTTGTAAGAAATCTGTCCATGGGTCTCAGCGCACATCCGACAAGGGATGAAGCTAAAACCGCCACGGCGATGTTGGCGGCAAGGCAGATCGCAAGAACGATGTTTGCGGCCTTGTACATTTTGCGGTAGTAGAGCCATATAAAAGGCATATTGAGCAGAACGCCGAAAAGGAACATCGGCCAATTCCAGCCGCCCGACTTGCCTTCCTTGTCGGCTTTGGCAAGCTTTCTGTAAAGACGGCTGTCTCTGCCGCCGGTAAATGCGGCGACCTCGTCCGCGGGCAGACCGTAGATCATCTCGGCATTGCCGGCTCCGGCACTCGTGTCCGTGCGCCCGTAGGTGCCTTCGCCCGCCGCCTCTTCGGCGAGGGGAGCGGTATCAGATGCCGCATCTTTCGCGGCTGACGCCGCGGCAGTGCCTTCCGAAGTCGGCTCTGCGTGACCGGCCTCGGGAGCAGTCTCAGGGACAGCCTCGGCAGCGGCTGCAGGGGCGGTTTCGGAAGCGGTTTCGGGAGCAACGGGCGCTTCCGCCGCAGGCTCTTTTCCGACCGCAGACGCATTCTCTGCCGCAGCTCCGTTATCGTTCCGTGTCGCCCTTTCGGCAGCAGCTTTTTCGTACTTGGGAAGCTTGCTTCCGCAGGTTATGCAGTAGGTGTATTCGTCATTGTTTTCCGCTCCGCACACGGGACAATGGATCTTATTGCTCATATAAATCATTTCCTTTCAAAATAATCAATTAAGTATAATCTGCCGAGGATCATCGGAACAGAATCTTCAGAACAGCGTACAAAGCAGCTCTATAAACATTGAGGAGTTGAACCAGAAAATAAGGATAAGGGCAAATAACAAGAAATTCACCGAACCTTTTTGAGCAAGATACTGATAAAGATTTTCACCCTGAAATGCATCCTTGAGGCTCTTTACCCTTGTTATTACTCTTGTTCGGTAGGCGCGGTCGCCGAATAGGCCGCTGAGCACCGAGGTCGCCGTCATTATCAGCGTGGAAAGGTTCGAAAGCAGCATTGCGGACACAGGCGCTTTTGAAAGCGCATCAGCAACGATCGCGTACATATCCGTTGCATCGGCGGGAGCGTTTCCCACCGCCGCAAGGAATTCCGAGTAAACGGGGACCATACATATTATCGCGGCAAGCAGAGCCGCAAAGGTGGCTGCGGCAAGCGAATAAAGCTTGCGGTAGGCAAACCACGCGGGAGGGCAGAGAAAAGCCGCCCAATTCCACGACACCTTTCGGTTTTCGGCAAACCTTTTTACATATCTCGGGGATCTCGGACCGACGAAAGCCGCCGCCTCCACCGCCGTGACATCGTCTTCTATAACGGTGTTTTTCGGCACGCCCCCGCAGGGATCGTAAGGTACAAAACCGTACATCGGCATGCCGCCTCCGACGCCGTGCATGCCCGCGTCGGCAGAAGAAGCACCGCCGTTCATGCTCTTTCCGCAGTAGGGGCAAAAGTCCGCCTTTTCGTGCGTCGTCCGTCCGCAATGGGGACAAACGGTGCCGCCCTCTTCGGGGCGCGCCCCTTCCTCTTCCGCTTCGCGGCGGCGTTTTTCAGTCTTGTCGTATTCAAGCTCGGTGCCGTGAAACTGTTCAAGCAGACATTTGCCCGCCTTTTCATAGCACTCTCTGTGATACGGCGCGCCGCATTCGGGACAGACGACAATGTCGTCATCCTCAAAAAGATAGGCGTGACACGCCTGACATGTCTTTCCGTCAAGTTGTTTGCTCATTTTCTTTACCGATTCCTTTTTTAGTGCAGGCAAATACGAGGTCGAAATACTCCTTGCCGTAGTTGTGAAAAGCGCCTTTTTCTATCATCTTGACAAGAGTTGCGACGGATACCCATCGCGCCTCCGCCACCTCTTCCCTTTGCAGTGAGAGGAGATCCACCCGCGCTTCCGCGGTGGCAAGATAAACATCAACAAAAGAATTTCTTCTTACTATTCTACCCAAAAGCTTGAGCTCGCTCGGCTTTTTGTTTATTCCGAGCTCCTCGCCGAGTTCGCGTACCGCTGCGGTATCGGAGCTTTCGCCCGAGACGGCGGCTCCGCCCGTTGCCGCCCATTTTCCCGGCATAAGCGGCTTTGATTCACTTCTTCTCTGGATGAGAAAATTGCCGTGCCCGTCCGTTATCCATACATGGACAACAAGATGATACTCGCCTTTTCTCAATATCGGACTGCGGCGCGTAACGGTTCTTCCCGTCAACCTGCCGTCGCGGTCGTATATATCCCATATTTCCATCTGTGATTCGTCAACCCTCCGAAAAGTGACGGACTTCCTTTAATGCGACCGAAACGCCGTTCCCGTGAAGTCTTTGACGACGGTACCGTTTGTCCGAAAAAGGAGAGAACGGAAAGCAAAGGGCATCGGCCGATCGATTGCCGGCTGCGAAAAAACTCCCGCAGGGCTTAATACTATGTTCATTTTACCAAATTTTCGGTGAGTATACAACAGTATATTTTAAATTTTTCAACAACTCTTGCGAAGAGAACCTCGGCAGACACCCTCGCGTGAAGAGAAAACCGCGGTGCGAAAACAATCGGCGCATTCCGCAGCAAGATACCGCACCTCCGCTGAATTCCGCCCCTCCCCGCCTTCTGCACCGCACTCCGTCCGCAGACGGCATAAAAACATTCGGATCGCTTTCCCGAATATCAAAAAATATTGTTGTAATATTTAAAGATCTGTTATATAATAACATATGGCAAAAGTGGTTTTCGGTCGGAAGATGACGAACAGCGAATCGTTTTTGCGGCGCCGTAAGGCGTGCCGCCCGCCGAAAGATCATTGCTTAATATGTGCCTTTGAGCGTGCGAACGGCAGGGCCTGTGCGATGGGTCGCCGTGAACCATGTCAGGCGGGGAACCGAGCAGCATTAAGCGGACTGTCCCGTGTGCCGCAGTAACCCGGCTGTTCGTGCGCTCAAGGGCATATTTTTTATTTTTCAGCTTATTGCGATCGGCGACCTTTGGGTGCGGATAAGAGTGCTGCCGTCATTCGGACACGCCTGTATCCCTTTCCCGCCACGCCCCGCCTGCTCGCGAAAGGAGTAAAAATGTATCGCGCTCTGTACAGAAAATACCGCCCCGCCCGCTTTTCGGATGTCTGCGGTCAGGAGCATATAACGGTTGCGCTTAAAAACCAGCTTAAAAACGGAACGGTTTCGCACGCCTACCTGTTTACGGGATCGAGAGGAACCGGCAAGACAAGCTGCGCAAAGATTCTTGCAAAAGCGGTGAATTGCCTTTCTCCCGAAAACGGCGATGCCTGCTGCAAGTGCGAAGCCTGTCTGCTTGCCGAATCGGAGGAAAATCTGGACATCACCGAAATAGACGCCGCCTCCAACAACAGTGTCAACGATATAAGGGAACTGCGCGCGAATGTGAACTTTGCGCCTGCGTCTTCAAAATACAGAGTGTATATAATCGATGAGGTGCATATGCTTTCCTCGGGAGCGTTCAATGCGCTGCTTAAAACCATTGAGGAGCCGCCGTCTCATGCGATATTTATTCTCGCGACCACCGAGGTCCACAAGCTTCCCGCAACGATCATATCCCGCTGCCAGCGGTATGATTTTCACCGTATAGATCCCGAGGTCATCGCCGCAAGACTCAAATATGTTTCCGAAAAAGAGGGGATAACCCTTTCGGACAGTGCGGCGGAGCTCATTTCCGAGCTTTGTGACGGCGGAATGAGAGACGCCCTCTCAATGCTTGATCTCTGTGCCGCCTACTCGGACAAGGTCGACGACACCGTTGTCCAGACCGCCTGCGCCATTGCGGGAAAGGAACGACTTTTCGAACTCTGTGACGGTATTG
>CAUCSW010000092.1 GCA_958445555.1 uncultured Clostridia bacterium
AATGATCGCGGCAATCTCGTCGCCGTAGGTCTCAAGTATCTGAGGCAGCACATCAATGCCGGGGCGCGACTCTATCTGAACAAAGAGATATCGGCTCTTCCGGAAGCCCTCATATCCTTCGCCTTTTCTGAACTGACCGTGTCCGCCGCATCCGGTCTTGCCTTCGGGGGCAAAGCGGAGAGCGCCTATCGCCGTCTTGACCTGCTCAAGGGACTCGGTTCGGGGCAGCATAATGCCGTCGGCACCGAGATCGATCGCGCGTGCGATAAAGTGGTATTTGCAATCGGGAATTCTCACAAACGAGGGGAGACCCATCAGGCGGCACACCTGCAGGGAGGGAATGAGGTTTTCGGTATTGAAGATTCCGTGCTCGGCGTCAAAGAGGATAAAATCCAGATCGTCCCGATTCATCTTCTCGATTATAAGAGGACTGTTGATCATCGACATAGTGGTGCCGAGGACCTTTTCCCTCTTGCTCAACTTGTTTTCGAGGATCTCGTACTTGTTCATTTTTATACTCCTTTTTGTGTTTTATCCTCTGCGTCGGCGGGACTTTCGATAAAAAGCCGCGTCCGCGGAGGTTCAAACACATAAATGTGCTTTTTATTACGGCTTCGGTGCTCCCTCGCGCTCTCTCACGCTCTCTCGCATAGACCTCATATCGACCGACCCGTTAATGCGCGGCTCGGTCTTATCCGATCAAAGTGACGGTATCTCAAGGTCAAGCCATTTGACCTCGTTATCGGAAAGCCTTATGTTTTCGGAAGCGACATTTTCGCTTATCTGCTTTTGGTTTACGGGACTGGTGAGCAAAAATGTGTTGAGAGGATTGTTGAATATCCATGCAAGGGCGATCTGAGCAACACTTATGTTTTTTTCTTTTGCAAGGATCTCCGCCCTTCTCAGCCTTTCAAAGTTCCTGTCGCAGAAATAACCCTTTCTTCCGGCGTCGTCAAGGAACTCTTTTGCCTTCTCGGGCTCGTTACTCTTGAAAACACCCGAGAAAAATCCCCTTGCCAGCGCCGAATACGCAAACACCGCTATATTGTGATCAATGTACCACTGACGCGCCTCTTTGTTCTCGGGGCCCGACAGGGTGACGCACTGCCCCTCCCACGGATTGTCCACCTGCTCGGCAAGTCCGAAATTGGGACTTGATACAGTGAAGGGAATAAGGTTGTGCTTCGCGGCATATTCGTTTGCCTCTTCAATGCGCTCGTGCGTCCAGTTGGAACCGCCGAAGGCACCTATTTTTCCTTCATCAAACAGACGGTTCATGGTGTCGACTATAATGCCGACCGGCACGGCGGGATTGTCTCTGTGGAGCATATAAATGTCGACATGGTCGGTGCGCAGCTTCTTAAGAGCATTGTGAATGTCATAAAGAATGTCAAAATCGGTCACGCGATCCCTCCACTTGTTGGGATGCGCGCATTTTGAGAATATGACAGTTTCCTTTCGGATCCCCCTGAGCTCTATCCACTCGCCGAGTATCTCTTCGCCGTAGTGGTCCGAGCAGTCAAAGCAGTTGATCCCGGAGGCAAACACCTCGTCTAAGAGCCGGAAGGCCTTTTTGCGGCAATCTTCAAGGTCGGCTCTGCCCTCATCCACCGCCGCAAAAAGGATCGGCGTTGCGGTGCCGAAAACGATGGGAGAGATTTTCTTGTCAACATAGGGTATCTTTTTGTAATTCATATTGCCGTCTCCTTTTTGTACCTGTCAAGCGTAACGCCGTTAAGCTGACAGGCGGCAGGGTCAGCCCTCCGTCAGCTCGACCGTAAAAAGAATTATTACCGCCCGTACGGCGCTTACATACCGGCGAAGATTCCGATAGCGGCTTTGACGTTCTCCTTCATCGCCTTCTCGGCATCAAGCAGAGCGTCGTGAAACTGCGCATATTCTTTGTTTGATATCGCATCTCCGCCCGCCTTTGCCATATATGTATAATAGTTTACCTTGCGAACGCCGCGCTTTATGACCTCGCGGTAGTCTTTTTCGCTTACACCCGAGCCGCCGTGCATAACGATCGGCACATCTATCCGACTGTATATTTCGGAAAGACGCTCAAAGTCAAGCTTCGGCGTCTCCTTATAGAAACCGTGCGCCGTTCCGAAAGCACAGGCAAGCGCATCTATTCCCGTGTCGGCAACAAATTTTACCGCGGCGTCGGGATCGGTGTAAATGGAGGCGCTGCCGCCGTCGCCGCCCTCCCTTGCGCCCATGGAGCCGATCTCGGCTTCGACCGAAGCACCTGTCTTTTTCGCAGCCTGTACAGCTTCTTTGGTGTTCTTCACATTTTCCTCGGTCGGCAGGACCGAACCGTCGTACATGACCGAGGTGAAACCGAGCTCAAAACCCTTTTTAACATAGTCAAGGTCGGTGCCGTGGTCGAGATGAACGCAAACGGGAACCTTTGCCCGCTCGGCAAACATAAGCATTACGGGTGCGATCTCTTCCATTTTGCAAAGACCCATTTCCTCGTGAACCTGAGCGTGCATGATGATGACCGGTCTGTTCAGCTCTTCTGCAGCTCCGATGACCGCACGAAGGCTTGTCATATTAGGAGTGTTGAAGGAGCCGACCGCATACTTTCCTTTTTCTGCGTCCGCCAGGATCTGTTTCAGTGTTACCAGCATTTTTCATGATCTCCTTTTTTAAGTGAACGGGCATATGAAGACGGGGCGATGCCCGAAACTCACCTTTTGACTTTATACGAATAAGCAAGCAATCGGATGTTTGACTGCTTGTTACTCAGTGTGAGTTAATATAGTTTGATATGTGAGTTAATATAGGTTGTCACAGGCTCTTAACGGCGTTGTAAAGGTTTTCGTACTTTTTATAAAGCTTCGCATATGCCGCAGCATTCTGCTTTGACGGCTCAAAGACCTTTCGCACCGTCGCGGTCTTTTCGGTCACCTCTTTGATTCCCGAATACGCACCGACCGTAACCCCCGCAAGAACGACAGATCCCGTAGCCCCGATCTCACGGCACGATAACGCAACGATCTCGGTGTTCAGTATATCCGCCTTTATCTGAAGCCAGACATCCGAAGAAGCGCCGCCGCCCGTCGCCCGTATTTCGTCAACGGTGCCGGTCGCCGCCTTCATGGTGTTGAAATTGAGCAGCATCTCATATGAGGTGCCCTCCGTCACGCCGACAAACGCCGCCTTGGCTTCCGAGTCCATCTAGGGCCTCGCCGCGCGCGCAATATGCGGCAGGACCGATATCCCGGTAGGGCCGTCGCTTACCTTTTTATCAAGCTCCGCATAGACATTTTTCCCCGATCGGGAAGCTTCGCGCTGCTCAAGCTCGGCAAAGTTGTCGCGGAACCATTTCAGTGTTGCGCCGCCCGTAAAGGAGAGCGCATAACAGGCATACAGTCCGCCGAGGAAAGGAACGACCGAATAGCCGCCGTCATAAAACGAGACCTCCGAGGGCTTTTTATCAAGCACAACGGGAATGCATTCCACCGTGCCGGTGCCGTCCATGGCGCTGCCGGGAGCAAACACACCCGCTCCGATCATTGCTGCTACCTGATCGTGGCAGCCGTTGACCACCGTTATGTCGTAATCAATGCCGAGCTCCCTGCGGATATCCTCTTTTATCGTGCCCGCGACTGTTCCGGAGGGAACAGGGACGGACATAAGACCCGCATCTATTCCCGCAGCGTCAAAAATCTCGGCTATCCATTCCTTTTTCTCGATGTCGAAGGCGGCTGTCCGCGCCGCCAGAGAATAGTCGATAAAAGCCTTGCCGGTCAGGGAGTAAACAATAAAATCCTCGCCTAAAAGGATTCGTCTGCATTTTTTGTAAAGGCGGGGATTGTTTTTCTTTTGCCACATTATCTTTGCGATACTGTACATCGGATGAGGACTGACCCCGCAAAGCAGCGTGAGCTTTTCTTTGCCCACGGCGCGGCACAGTTCTTTACACTCGGCGCTGCCGCGCGGATCGGTGTAAAGCATTGACGGCGCGAGAATGTTGTCTTCGTCGTCGAGCATGGCAAAGGTCTCGCCGAAGCTGGTGACGCCGAGGGCATCGACCCGATGCTTCCCGGTCGCCTCTTTCAGAAGCGAAAGCACACCGCGCTTTATGTCGGCAAAATCGATCTCGTGCCGACCGTTTTTATGTACCGCATCGTATTCGTGATAATAGGTGTCGAGGAGCTCGGC
>CAUCSW010000093.1 GCA_958445555.1 uncultured Clostridia bacterium
GTATTATCCTTAGCGAGTGTAATATATTTTTCCGCGACTGCCTGAACCTCTTTTGCGCGGTACATAGTGGTCTCAATTTTGCCGTTCTCGAACAAAAATGTTACCATTCCGCGAAGCATTGCGGTTCTGCAATCGCTTTTTCTGCCGAGCTTTCTTGTTCCTGGCATTATACTCACTCCTTATGAAAAGTGTAATTATTCTTCTTCCTTCTTGAGAGAAAGTCCGAGTTGTTCAAGCTTGGAGATAACCTCTTCAAGAGATTTTCTTCCCAGATTTCTGACTTTCATCATGCTTTCCTCGGTCTTATTTGAAAGGTCTTCAACCGTATTGATTCCGGCGCGCTTAAGACAGTTAAAGCTGCGGACCGAAAGATCAAGCTCCTCAATGGTCATCTCAAGAATCTTGGTGCTCTCATCTGTAGTGGACTCAACCATTATATCCCCGCTGAAGTCCTCATCGGACAGGTCGGCAAACAGGTTGAGATGTTCAGTGAGGATCTTGGCAGACAACGACATTGCCTCTTTAGCGGATATCGTTCCGTTTGTCCAAACCTCAATAGTGAGGCTGTCGTGATCTATTTTCTGGCCGACGCGTGTCTTATCTACCGAGTAGCTCGCCTTAACAACAGGTGTGAATATGGAATCAACGGGGATAACTCCGAGTTGATCTATATCCAGCTTGTTACGCTCTGCAAACATATCCGCGACCTTTTCCGATTGTGAGCTCCATGCTGAGTCTGCCGCCGGCATCTATCGTGGCAATGTGAAGATCAGGATTAAGTATCTCGACCTCACTGTCTGCCTTTATAGAAGCTCCGGTGACCTCGCACGGTCCCTCTTCATCAATATAAACGGTCTTTATATCAGAGCTGTGAACCTTTGCGGTAAGGCACTTGACATTCAGCACGATTTCGGTCACATCCTCTTTAACATGAGGAATGGTCGAGAATTCGTGAGGAACACCGCTGATTTTTATTGAAGTAACGGCAACACCGGGGAGTGAAGAAAGCAGGACTCTTCTGAGGCTGTTTCCTATAGTGATTCCGTAACCCGTCTCCAAAGGTCCGAGAACGAATTTTCCGTATGTTCCGTCAGCCGCTGCATCCAGTACTTCAATCCTGGGCTTTTCTATTTCGATCATAAAAGCTCCGTTTCTCCGCAATTAGTATTTTCCCGTCGGACCCCCTGCGGAAGCATCCGTCGGTATAGGCAATCTGCCTGAAGCAGCCGTGACGGCTGCTTTCGGTGATTACTTAGAGTAGTACTCAACGATGAGCTGCTCTTCAACCGGCGCATCAATCTGATCACGATTCGGAAGAGCAACGATCTTCGCGGTGCAGTTTGCTCTGTCGCAGTCGATCCATTCGGGGATCGGGCGGGCTGAATTTGCTTCTGCGACGGCCTTCATTTTATCAAGTGAACGGCTCTTCTCGCAAAGAGAAACAACATCTCCCGACTTGAGAAGGTAAGAGGCTATGTCAACTCTCTGTCCGTTTACTTCAAAATGGCCGTGGCCGATAAGCTGTCTTGCTTCTGCACGAGAAGATGCGAGACCCATTCTGTAGACTACGTTATCGAGTCTCGACTCAAGTATACGGAGAAGGTTTTCACCGGTGACGCCCTGCTTACGCTCGGCAATATCGAAGTAGTGGCTGAACTGAACTTCGTTTACACCGTAAAATCTTCTTGCTCTCTGCTTTGCACGGAGGTGAAGTCCGTACTCAGAGGTCTTTTTGCGTCCCTGACCGTGCTGGCCGGGAGCATATGCCCTGCGTCCCACAGAGCACTTATCGGAATAGCAGCGGTCGCCCTTAAGGAACAGCTTCTGTCCTTCACGGCGGCAGAGTCTGCAAGCCGGTCCTGTATATCTAGCCATTTATTACACCTCCAAATAATTACACGCGTCTTCTCTTGGGAGGACGGCATCCGTTGTGCGGGATAGGGGTAACATCTTTAATAAGGCTGACCTCAAGTCCTGCCACCTGCAGAGCGCGGATAGCTGCTTCTCTGCCAGCGCCCGGGCCCTTAACATAAACCTCAACGGTCTTGAGTCCGTGCTCCATTGCTGCCTTGGCTGCGGTTTCGGCTGCGCTCTGTGCTGCAAACGGAGTCGATTTTCTTGAACCGCGGAAGCCGAGCTCACCTGCAGAAGCCCACGAAATTGCATTACCCTGCACATCGGTTATAGTAACGATCGTATTATTGAAGGTCGACTGGATATGGACGGCACCGCGTTCGATGTTTTTCTTTTCGCGGCGGCGGCGTACTGTTGCTTTCTTGGTTGATGCCATATTTATCTTCCTCCCTCTTATTTCTTCTTGTTCGCAATAGTCTTCTTAGGACCTTTGCGGGTGCGTGCGTTTGTCTTGGAACGCTGTCCCCTTACGGGAAGACCCTTGCGGTGACGGGTTCCTCTGTAGCTGCCGATCTCGATAAGACGCTTGATATCGAAAGCAACTGCACGGCGTGCGTCGCCCTCAACATGAATGTTCTTATCTATATAATCACGGAGCTTTGATATATCGTCTTCAGTAAGATCCTTAACTCTTGTATCCGGATTCACACCGGTAGAAGCAAGTATCTTCTTGGAAGTAGTAAGACCGATTCCGTAGATGTATGTGAGTCCGATTTCAACTCTTTTTTCTCTTGGAAGGTCTACACCGGCTATACGTGCCATTTATCAATGCACCTCTTTCTTAGTGTTCGGGAATTAACCCTGACGCTGTTTATGCTTGGGATTCTCACAGATAACCATGATTTTACCCTTGCGCTTTACGATTTTGCACTTCTCGCAAATCTTTTTAACAGAAGGTCTGACTTTCATTTTATTACCTCCTAAGTTCTATTTTGAACGCCATGTGATGCGTCCTCTTGTAAGATCGTAAGGTGACATTTCGACTGTTACCTTATCACCGGGGAGTATTCTTATGAAATTCATCCGAAGCTTGCCCGAAATATGAGCAAGGATCGTATGTCCTCCCTGAATTTCGACCTTGAAAGTTGCGTTTGGCATTGCTTCGAGAACAACGCCCTCCAATTCGATTATATCCTCTTTGGACATTCACTCATCTCCTTCAACTGATCGGATAAAAGCCTTCAGTCCGCGCTGCACGGATCTGTTTGTCAGCATTTGCTGCTCGGTCAGGAATCTTCCCGTCGGAGCAATATGCTTTGGATTTTTGAGCTTGGGGCGTTCGATGGGGCGGCTCTTGCCGTCACAGACCGTAACGCCTTTTTTATCGGCGCTCATTACCGCAAGGAATGTATCTTTATCCCTTCCGGCAACAGACCTGACAATTTGTCCTTTGGTTACCGTCATACGGCGTCCTCCTCTTATGCTCGAGTCATAATCTGAGGGCCGTCCGCCGTTATTGCAACCGTGTGCTCAAAGTGAGCTGACAGTGATCCGTCGGCAGTGAGGACTGTCCAACCGTCGGGCTGGACCCTTACCTTATGACCTCCGGCGTTAACCATCGGTTCAATGGCAATTGTCATACCCGGGATGAGACGAATTCCTCTGCCGGATTCACCGAAATTCGGTACCTCAGGTGCTTCATGCAGGCTCGTGCCTACTCCGTGCCCGACGTAGTCTCGGACCACCGAGTAACCCCGTGCCTCAACATAGGACTGCACTGCCGCGCCTATATCACCGATTCTGCCGCCTGCACGGGCCGCGTTTATGCCTTCGTAAAGGCCTTCACGCGTCGTGTCTATCAGCCGCTTTGCTTCCGGAGAGATCTCTCCGCAGGCAAAAGTGGCGGCATTATCACCGTTATAGCCCTCAAAAGCGGCGCCGAGGTCAACGCTGACTATATCGCCATTTTTGAGAACGCGATCGTGAGACGGTATGCCGTGAATCACCTGATCGTTTATGGATATGCAGGCGGTGGCGGGATATCCCGCGTAACCCTTGAAGTTCGGAACAGCGCCCTTACTTCTTATGAATGCCTCTGCGAGCTTATCAAGCTCCGCAGTGGTAACACCGGGTTCAACCGCCTCGCCTATCAACTTGAGTGCCTGTGCGGAAATGACGCAGGCTTCCTTCATTATGCCGAGTTCTCTGGCAGTTTTAAGCACTATCATTTCTTTACAGTCCCAAAGCGGCAAATACAAGAGCTGTAGTATCCTCGACCCTGTGCTGACCGTTTACGGTTTTCAGCTTACCGCTTTTTT
>CAUCSW010000094.1 GCA_958445555.1 uncultured Clostridia bacterium
ATGTATACTATGAAACTTCTCATGGGTATATAGCGACCTTACATATATGTGTATAGGAAATACGACAGGCGGCGGGGGCTTTGTAATGCCTTGGGCAGTTTGACACATTAAACTGACGGCAACGCCGATACATAAGGGAGGCATTCGATGAAACAAAAGATCATTGCCGCGGGGCACATCTGCCTTGATATCACACCCGTTTTCCCCGCCGGAAACACATACGATCAGGTGGGGGAGATACTAAAAGCAGGCAAGCTTGTTCAGGTTGGTGCCGCCGATGTGCACACCGGCGGGAGCGTGGCAAATACGGGTCTTGCGTTCCGCAAACTCGGCGCGGATGTTATGCTCTGCGGCAAGGTGGGGAAGGATGCCTTCGGTTCAATGATAGGGGAGCTGCTTGCCGAAAACGGAGTGACGGGATTGCTTATCGATGAGACCGCAGAAACCTCATATTCTGTTGTGATAGCAATTCCCGGAATCGACCGTATATTCATCCATAATCCCGGGGCAAATAATTCCTTCTGTTCATCAGATATACCCGACAGTGCCATTGATGACGCGGCTCTTTTCCATTTCGGCTATCCGACTCTTATGCGAAAGATGTACGAAAACGACGGTAAAGAGCTTGCCGAAATCTTTGAAAGAGTGAAGAAAAAAGAAATTGCGACCAGTCTTGATATGGCAGCAATAGATCCTTCTTCTGAGGCGGGGAAGGCAGACTGGAGGTTGATCCTGAGCCGGGTCCTTCCGTTCACCGATTTTTTTGTTCCGAGTTTTGAAGAACTTCTGTTTATGCTGAACAGGGAAAAATACGAGCGCTTGATTTCGGGCGGAGGGGATATATCTGCTGCTGCAGATATAAAAAACGATGTCATGCCTTTGGCGGAAGAATGCCTTAAAATGGGATGTAAGACCGTGCTTATCAAGTGCGGCACCTCGGGAATGTATTACAGGACCGGAGACCGTGAAGCGGTAGAAAGCATTGGCAAAAGATTTTGCATCAATGTCGAAAGATGGGCAGATAAAGAGGGAACACAACCCTGTTTCAAGGCTGATCGGGTGCTCAGTGCGACAGGCGCGGGGGATTCTTCGCTTGCGGCGTTTTTATATGCCGCATTAAGAGGTAACGATCCTGCGCGTTGTGCAGCGCTGGCAGCGGCAGAGGGAGCTTGCGCAGTGACAGAATATGATGCCCTGAGCGGGCTTAAATCATTAAAGGAACTTGGAATGCTTATCGACTCGGGCAAATTTCGTCCCGCTACCGAGGATAGTTGAAGGTCTGCCGCCTTCATTAAAAATAAGTTGCCTATGATCATACTGTTCGGGTGAGCGATAATTGATCGCTCACCCGTTATTTTCTTTGTTTTCACACTCAGCTTAAAAAAAGCGGCGCACATCCTGTGCGCCGCTCGACTCACCGTAATATCACAGGCGGCGCACTCTGTGCGCCGCCTGTACCCCGTCATCGCCCGCTGCGCACCTCTGTGCGCCGCTCGGATATTCGTCTTAAATTCCCATTATTTTCTTGAGATCGGCTTCTATTTTTTCAGCCGCGGAATCGGCTTTCTCGCGGGTGGGCGCCGTTGCCGTGGTGTAGATCTTGATCTTCGGCTCGGTTCCCGAGGGCCTTACGATGACCGAATTCCCGTTCCCGAGATCAAAATAGAGGACCGACGCCTTGGGAAGATCAATCTTTTCCTTTTCGCCTGTCGCAACCGTTACCATTTCGGATGTTGAGTAATTTCCCACCCTTGTCACGGTGAGCCCGCCTATCGCGATCGGAGGCTTCTCGGCAAGAGATCTCATCATATCCGCCATGAGTGCCATACCGTTCTGGCCCTCAAAGTAGAAGCTTGACTGACTGTTGTGATATACTCCGAATTCCTTTTCAAGATCGGCATACACATCGATAAGCGATTTGCCTTTTCTCTTGTAATAGCACGCCATCTCGCAGATAAGCATTGAGGCGACGACCGCGTCTTTGTCTCTCACATAAGATCCCTTGAGATAGCCGTAACTCTCCTCAAAACCGAGCTGATATCTGCTTTCTTCGCCCTTTTGCTCCAGCAGTGCGATCTGCTCGCCTATATACTTGAATCCGGTCAGAACATTTATCATCCGACAACCGTATTTTTGGGCTATCGGCAGACACATATCTGTCGTGACGATCGTTTTTACCGCCACGGGATCTTTTTCAAGGGTGCCCTTTTCGGTCTTTACCGAGAGGATGTAGTTCAAGAGCATCGCGCCGACCTGGTTACCGGTGAACAGTGTATGATCGGTTCCGTTGGGAACGGCTATTCCGACTCTGTCGCAATCCGGATCGGTCGCAAGCAGAAGATCGGCGGGTTTGGTTTTTGCAAGCTCTGCGGCACGGGTGAACGCCTCGCGGAACTCGGGATTTGGGAAAGGAACGGTCGGAAAATCTCCGTCGGGGAGCTCCTGCTCGGGCACGACCGTGACATCGTCAAGGCCTATCCTTTTGAGGATCGCCCGTACGGGCTTGTTTCCGGTTCCGTGCAGAGGAGAGTATATGACCGAGAACCCGCTGCCCTTGCACACGCCGGGACAGACCGCCTGCTTTTCAACGCAATCGAGATAGGATTCTATCACCGACTGAGGAATGAATTCTATCATCCCTTTTCCGACCGCCTCGTCGAAGTCGACCGTCTTTATGTCCGAGAAAATATCCAGACCTTCGATTATCTTCAATACCCTGTCACTGGCTTCCACTCCGAGCTGGCATCCGTCCGAACCGTATACCTTATACCCGTTGTACTTTGCGGGATTGTGACTAGCCGTTATCATAACGCCTGCTTCGCACCCGTAATACCTTACGGCATAAGATAACATCGGGGTTGGCATGAGCTCCGAGTACATATATACCTTTATTCCGTTAGCGGCAAATATGCTTGCAGTCACCTTTGCGAAGAGCTCGGATTTGTGACGACTGTCGTAGGATATTGCAGCCGACGCCCCGCTTTTTACGGAGCTCACATAGGAGGCAAGTCCCTGCGTAGCCTTACCGACGGTGTAAACATTCATTCGGTTGGTTCCCGCGCCTATTACCCCGCGCAGTCCCGCCGTGCCGAATTCAAGATCGGTATAAAACCTGTCGGAGATCTCTTCCTCGTTGCCCTCAACCGACCGAAGCTCCTTTATAAGGTCGCCGTCGGCAGTTGCCTTTTCACACCATTCGCGGTATTCTTTTTCATACTGCATTTTTATCTCTCCTCAATTAAAACAAAATATCGGTTTCCGTTTGATTATTTTATAAACTGCGCCGAGCTGAACGGCAATTACCGTTGCCGCCGCACTCTCTCGGGAAGATTGTTAAATTGTACTTGCAGCTATGATATCAATATTCCTTGATGTCGGTCGCATAACAGTATTTTGCATCGGTAAGCTTGCCGAAAATGTATTTGTCCGTTGCGGACTCGCACATTGTATAAAGCTTGCCGTCAACAATGACTATCTCTTCGGACATGGGAGGCAGTTTGATATCATTACTCAGAACGGAAGAATCAAGCACATAAAGCGGAACCTCCTGATCGAGGACGGTTATCATTCCGTCGGGTGCCGCACTGCCGTAAACATAAACATGTGAAAACGCGGGACCGTATGAGGTCGAAAGATATATTCGTCCGCTGCCGTCCATACACATTCCCTGCACAAGGGAGGGAACCGAATAAGCCGCCTTTATCTCCGGCGATATACCGAATTCCGCTTCGTTATCGAAATTATAAAGAAGAATGAGCGCGGTGTTGGAGTCGCCTGCTGCGGTGGTGTGCTTGTGGGAATCGGGGGTGGTATAGTTGGATTCGCGGTGGAATTCGCCTACATACAGGCTATCGCCCTCGGCATATACAAACGCGACACCCATACCGTCGTTTTCGCTGCGGGTGGAAAAGACACCTTCGGCTTTGATGCCCTCACCGTTCCTTGTATCTATCACATCGTTATAGTTATAGACAACAAGTCCTTGTGAATCGGCAATATACATCTTGCCGCCGTGTATCGCAATTCCGCCGACATGACCCGTGAAGTCCGAGCCGTCGGAATTCAAAAGATTCAACCGCTTGATCTCGTTGCCGCTCG
>CAUCSW010000095.1 GCA_958445555.1 uncultured Clostridia bacterium
GGTCGACCGCACCTATGCGGCTGACCGTCTGCTTTTGTTGGTTATTTACTTTCCTGCCGCTTCAAGCTCGGCGCGGTGCTTATCCATAATTCTGTTGATACGGGCAGCGGGATTGAGCAGCTCGCTTATAGATTCATCGTGATTCAGTGTATCGACAATGAGTGCGATATACTTTGACATATCCACCTGGCGGTACCACGGACGCTCCAACAATTCCTTGGGAGAATAAATAAGATTGGTGGTGAACACCTTGTCTATTATTCCCTTCTCATAGTAATCGTCAAACTTTCCGAGACCCTCAACAAAAAGTCCGAATGTAGTGAATACGAATATCCTCGATGCCCCGCGCTCCTTGAGCTGCTTCGCGATGCCGAACATCGATTCGCCCGAAGATATCCTTACCCGAAACATCGTTTCCGAGGAACTCATGAGCTTCAATGGGGTTCTTACCGTTGACGACAACCGAATAGTTGCGTCTCTTATAAAACATACCGAGCTCCAGACCGAGTATTGACGAGTAATAAATACATCTTGACATTGCGCCTTCGTCGGGAGAGATCATCATTGTATGCGCTCTGTCTATTACTATGTCGGGATATGTCTTTATAAGCGCTTTGATCATCTGATATGTCGGCATGATGTTGTCGAATCCGCCGAGAGGAATGGCGTTTACCACCCTCGGGTCATGAGCATCGAATGTTATGATGTTCTTTACACCCATGGAACTGAGCTCCTGAAGTGCCATTGCACAGTCAAGCGACTCTCTTGCCGTTCTTCTGTGCTGCCTGCCCTCATAAAGCATAGGCATAATGACGGTTATTCTTCTTGCTTTGCCGCCGAACGATGCTATAACGCGCTTGAGGTCCTGAAAATGGTCATCGGGGCTCATCGGAACATCTTTTCCGTACATTTTATAGGTCACACCGTAGTTAAAGCAATCGCAGATAATGAATGCATCCAGACCGCGGGCGGTATGCTCAAATGTTGCCTTGGCTTCACCGGTGCCGAACCTCGGACAACTTGCACCGATAACGAAGCTTTCCTCCGTCTCGTGCCATTGCTTCAAATAATAGTCCACCTTAGAGGCAATTTCTTCGCAGCCTCTCATCGTGATGATTGCAAGATCGCCGTACGGCGTATGCTTAAACAGTGCTTCCGACATAGTCCATCCTCCAAAAATTTAAAAGCCGCATTTATAAAATTTCAGCAGCCCTATACAGTGCAATATAATAATAGCATATATGCGCCCGTAAAAAAAGACCTTTTTCGACTTTTTTTATTTTTTTCGGAGTTATCTCAACGGTGTTTTGCAATAAACTGTGCTTATAAAGCCAAGCGAGCTTTTGGCTCCCTGCTGTACACGCCGGGGCAGTGCCGTAAAATACTGCCGCATAACGCTGCCGTCCGCAGACTATTCGCTGCCGCCCGCGTAACCGAAAAGAACGCCCTCCCGTAAGGCATTATTGCCTTACGGGAGGGCGTTCTTAACATTTATCATCGGTTGTTTTAAGATTACAAACAACGCCGAATCAACCGTTTTTCTTTGCTATGGCAATTTTCACTTTTTCTGCAATATCAGCCGCACGAAGCCCGTAAATATCAAGCAGTTTATTCGCCGCGCCCGATCTTCCGAACTCATCGTTTATTCCGAGTCTTACCACCGGGACAGGGCACTCCTCGCATACGACCTCCGCAACCGCGGAGCCGAGTCCGCCGATCACGGAATGTTCCTCGGCGGTGACGATCGCACCCGTTTCGGCAGCTGATTTCACAACCGCCTCTTTATCTATGGGCTTAACGGTCGCCATATTTATGATCCTTGCGCTTATGCCTTCGGCACGCAACATATCATGAGCCTGAAGTGCTTCGTTGACCATGATTCCTGTCGCAATCACCGTTACATCGAGACCCGGTCTGAGCTCTGCGCTTTTGCCTATCCTGAAATTGTAACTGTCGTCAAATATAACGGGGACGGCAAGCCTCCCAAGTCTGATATACACGGGGCCGTCATGATCTGCGGCGGCCAGCACGGCTAGTCTCGTCTCGGTCGCATCCGCGGGATTGATAATCGTCATACCGGGTATTTCCCTCATCAGCGCCATATCTTCATTGCACTGGTGGGTCGCTCCATCCTCACCGACGGATATTCCCGCATGCGTAGCACATATTTTAACATTGAGATGCGGATATCCTATTGAGTTTCGCACCTGTTCAAAAGCTCTTCCCGCCGCGAACATTGCAAACGAGCTTGCAAACACGAGCTTTCCCGTTGAAGCGATACCCGCCGCAATGCCCATCATATTCTGCTCTGCTATGCCACAATCAATAAACTTATCGGGAAATGCCTTCTTGATCATCCCCGTTTTGGTAGCAGCGGCAAGATCGGCATCAAGAACAACAAAGTCTCTTCCGCTTTCCGCCATTTCGACAAGGGTGCGGCCGTATGCGTCGCGGGTCGCTGTTTTAATTATTTCTGACATCTCTTATGGCTCCTTTTCATATACGGTCGAGTTCGTTCCGAAGCTCACCGAGAGCCTCTTTTGCCTGTTCGTCATTAGGCGCGGTGCCGTGCCAACCTACGGAATTTTCCATAAACGACACTCCCTTACCCTTAACGGTCTTCATAATGACCGCGGTGGGGATCCCGCTTGCGGGATTGATCGATGAGATCACCGATTCGAGAGCATCAAAGTCGTGTCCGTCAATAACGGCAACATTCCAGTTAAACGCCTCAAACTTTTTGTCAAGCGGCAATGGAGAATTGACCTCTTCCACACTTCCGTCTATCTGCAAACCGTTCCAATCGACAAACGCTATCAGATTTCCGAGCTTCTTTGCGGATGCGAACATTGCCGCTTCCCATACCTGACCCTCTTCGCATTCACCGTCGCCGAGAATGGCAAAAACGCGGTATTTTCTGCCGTCAAGTCCGGCGGCGACCGCCATTCCGCACGCTGCGGATATTCCCTGCCCGAGCGAACCGGACGACATATCGACACCCGGTATATGCTTCATATCGGGATGCCCCTGCAGATACGAATCGTGCTTGCGCAGGGTCAAAAGATCCGAAACAGGAAAATATCCCCTGTTTGCAAGGGCCGAATAAAGCGCGGGTGCCGCATGACCTTTTGAGAGTACAAGGCGGTCCCTGTCAGGATTTTTGGGGTCTGCGGGATCAATATTCATTTCTTTAAAATAAAGATATGTAAGCAGGTCGGCAATTGAAAGCGAACCGCCGGGGTGTCCCGAGCCGGCGGCGTGTGTCGCCTCAATGATTCCTATTCTTACCTTTGTCGCCGTTTGCCTCAGCATTTTCTTCTCATTGTCGGTCATTTGGACGATTCCAGCCTTTCTATCAAGTCTATGAACTCGGCGACCGCCCCGTCTTCACAACGGCACACCGTATAATCAGCACTTTTTACAACCTCATCCGGCGAGCCGCCTACGCAAGCCGACACATCGGCGCTGAGGAGCATATCAATATCATTATAATAATCGCCTATCGCATACAGAGTTTTCGCGCCGACGATTCTTTTGAGTCTTTGTCCTCCTACCGACTTTTTGGATTTACTCGGAAGGAATTCAAGAATAACCTTTCCGTCGCCTACAGTTGTGGTTATGAAATATCCGTCTATCGGAGAAAGGGTCGACACATAGTCGATTATATCTTTCATTTTAGCTGTGTCGGCATCGTAAAACAGACACTTAGTCCACTTTGTTTCCCTTATTTCATCAACGCTTTTCTCCGCAAAATTGAGCGATTCATACTCCATATGCCAACGAATGGATTCACTCATTTTCACAATATATATTTTTTCACCCGACTGCACCTCTGCCCCGATATCGGGAAACGCGGCTGATACTTTTTCGAACAACAACTTATCTTCGGGTCCGAGCGATTCTTCGAAAAGCTTGGCACCGGTGCCAAGATCGATAAGCGTGCCTCCGCCGGAGCACAAAAGATAGCCTCCCGCGTTTTTGGAGCACTCATCCGCCACATGCACCGCCCCGGTGATGTTCCTGCCCGTCGCTATCGCAAAGACTCCGCCGTTACGGCGAAAATAATCTATTTTTTCAATGTTTCCCTCGG
>CAUCSW010000096.1 GCA_958445555.1 uncultured Clostridia bacterium
GGCATCGGGAGCCGCGGATGCGCTCGGCACCGCAGGTACACTTGGTGCGGCAGGAACACTCGAAGCCGCAGGCTCGGCGATCTCCTCTGCAGGAGCCGCCGTCTCGGGTGCTGCAGGCAAAACAAGGATCACGCCGAGGCATTCCCTCTACGGCGGCGAAACAACAACGATCGACCGCAAAGCCATAGACGACTTCTTTAATGACAGCTTTGAGGACGAAGAGGACAATAATAAAAAGAAGAAACAAAGATCAAAGAAAAATGACCCTGCCGCAGCGGCAGCATCCCGCGATGATGCACCTGCGGACCGCCGAAGTGTCATCCCCGATATATACGAATCGGAGCCGGAAGAAAAGGTTACCGATGTGTTCAATGACCCGGTCGAGGATTACGAGAGCCTCAACAATGCCGCCGAGATAAAAGAGCAGCTCCTGACGCGCAAAAAGAGGCTGACTGTAAGAACGGTCCTCACCTCTGTTCTCACCCTGCTCATGATCATTTTGAACGGGTTCTTTTTCTCGCTCCGCGGTATGGAGCTCGGAATAGTACCGAACATTGCAAACTTAGTTCTTTTGATAATAGCCGCCGCCGTGAACTACCGCTCGTTTATCGGTATGTTCAGGGGCGAATTCGATGTCGATTTCTGCTGCAGCGCAGTTACAATAGGTATTGTAATTCAATCCGCAGTATCTCTCATAGTGTTTAACGGGGCAGGTGCGGGACTCGGTGCCCTCGCGGGAACGGCGATGCTCATAAACCTTGCAGGCAAACGTGCCGCCTGTTCTGCGACCCTTAAAAGCATATGCACGATAGCGACAAGCGAACCCAAGCTTGCCGTACTCCCGATTGAGGACGAAAATGTATCCCTTGAGGTGGCAGGCGGCGCGGCAGAGGGTGAAGCGGCAGTCTGCTACGGTAAAAAGACCGTCAATGTGCACGGCTTCTTAAAGAACTGGTACCGTCCGACCCCCGCAGATCGCGGTGCCGTAAGACTTGTCGTAATATCGATCGTGGTATCGTTACTGCTGGCACTCGCTTCTGCTTTGATATTCAATGTTACGACCGAAAACGCCCTGTCGGTATTTTCGGTGGCACTCTCACTTTGCTGCGCTCCCACCGTTTACCTGCTCAACCGACTTTCCGCAAAGATAATGACCGACGAATTAAAGTACTATGACGCATCCGTGGCGGGAACGAATGCCGCAAGAGCCATTTCGGACTGTAATGTGGTAGCGGTAAGCGCTTCGGAGTTGTTTCCTGCCGGCTCGGTCGTCCTTCACAATATGATGCCCCTGTCCGCAAACAGTGTGGATAAATCCATTTCAATGGCGGCATCTGTTGCCATAGCCGCAGACAGTCCGTTGTCCAACATATTCAAAGACATCGTAAGGGACAGTATCGACAAGCTCCCGAAGGCCGAGGATGTGAAATACGAAAACAAACTCGGAATCTCGGGATGGGTCGGTGACGAATGCGTAATCATCGGCGGCAGAGCAATAATGGAAAGCCACAATATAAAGACCCCGTCGGTCGAGTTTGACCGTAAGATCATGGCGGCGGGATATAAGCCCGTATACCTTGCCTGCGGCGGAAAGCCGTGCCTGTTATTCGTGGTCCGGTACCTTGCAGATGAAAGCGTTAAATTTGAGATTCAGAGGCTCTGCAACACAGGCACCGCGGTCGTTGTCAATTCGACCGACCCCAATGTTACAAAGCAGCTTATATGCGAATACTTTGAGCTTGCCGACGACGATGTGTGGCTTATGTCACGCTCGGGTGCTTCCAAGCTCTCCTCTCTCAACTCGTTCAAAGAGAGCTGCAACGGCTTTGCGGCGGTCAAGGCTAAGACCTGCGGCATTATTGCCGCCGTTTCGGCTTCCGTGCGACTCCTCTCGATCGACGCTGTAATGAGGGCGTTTCATATTATCGGCATCATATCCGGAATCGCGGGACTGGGCCTGCTGCTCTATACAAAAGGCTTCTCCGCAACGACCGCCCTTCTTGCTTTGGCACTTGAAATTGTGTTTACCGCAATTGTAACGGCAGTGCCTTACATCAGGCGTCCGTAAAATAATCCGGACAATACGGAGGGTTAATGTGGACATAAAAAAGCAGCTCACCGGCAGAAACAACGATGAAACGGCGCTTATCCTTGCGACGATCTCCTGTTATCTTCCGGTTATAATGTCGGTAGCGGCTACTGCGGTATTGTCGGCATATGTACTGTTCAATCGCGAGCGACGCGCGAAATGCACAGGCGGTCTTGCCAATATTATTATGTATTCCTTTACCGTGCTCACGATATTCACCGCCTATATATACGACAATTATCTCGGTATCGCCTGCTCTCTGTTTTTCTTTTGTGCGGTAATTATAATGAATTTCGCGGCAGCTGTGGCAAATAAACAATTCTTTATATGACTGTTGCAGATAATTGCACGGATGGGCGTTGTGTTAAGCTTCGCCGCCTTTACGGAAAAGCTCGTCCTTGCGCCGACATCTCCCTACAGATGTATGGCATATTGCATCAATCCGAACTATCTTGCCGATCTGCTCGTGATATCCGTGCTCGCCTGCGCGTATCTTGAGATAACAAAAAACAGCCGCGCGATATACTGTTACTCGGTAGCTGCCATAAACTGTGTTGCTATCTTCTTAACAGGCAGTATGTTCGCATGGGTCTCGATACTTGTCGGACTTGCGATAATGCTTTTGCTTGCGAGGCGGCATATAGTGCTGAGCGTTATGTTTATATTCTGCGTGGCGCTCATTCTCATCGCAATGTCGTCGCCCGACATTTTCCCCCGTCTTAACGAAGCCTCGGCAACAACTGAAAACCGTTTCAGAATATGGAAACTGAGTCTTCGGTTTATTAAGGAATACCCTCTGTTCGGCGAAGGATTCCTTACCTATCGCATAGTTTCACGCAATGTTCCGGGATCGTATGTTGGCTGGCACTCGCACAATATAATCATCGAATGCCTGCTTTCATTCGGCGCAGTCGGCACGGGACTGATATTCGCATTCTTCGGACTGACCTTCCGCAGACTCGGCAAACTGCACGAGGGTGCCGCCGATAAACACTCGGCATCCTGCTTTGTGATAGCTATGCTTGTTGCTGCGCTCGCGCACTCCATGGTCGATCTCACCTTTATGTGGACGCAGACCGGACTGCTCGGTGCAATAATTATAGGTGCGGGTATAGGCGCAAATTACAGAAGCGTTAAGAAAAAGAGCAGCGACGACCGTCATACGGCGAAGTCGCCCGACTCGGCACCGAAGGTTGAATAAAAACACCTGCGCGGCAGGGGTAATCACTTTTTTATGAGTCGAACGGCTATTTTTTGCCGCTATACAAGCGAGTATAAATGAACAGAACAAGATAGGATAGAACGGAATGGAATAAAATCCGATAGAACAGGATAGAATACAATAGGACATACAATCGGAACAGAATTAAATAATATATAAAACGGGAGCAAGCAATAACGCCTGCTCCCGCTTTTCTTTTACACATCGGCGTCGGAGTGTCGAATACTCATGTCCGCTGTCTGTATTTAACCTCTGCGATCCCGATTCGATTTTCTATAGCTTAAAACCGAACCGATTTTCGTCTTACATTGCGGCTTTTTTTGCCTGCCGCGCCTCCCCTGTGAAGCATATCAACAGCATTGACATAAAACACGAATGTATATTTTTAATCGGTCGGTAATCATAGTTATCAACATAGTTTTGAACACTTTTTTGACCGAAAGAGGCTATTATTCAGGGAAATCCCGATTTTTTGTGCATAACTCTGTGTAAAACTATAACAACTTTCAAGAAGTTACTTTGTTTACATAACACGATTTTATAAATGATTATGTCTACTTTTCGACATATTTTGCATATTTTCCCATCACAGTCCCGCGGGCTCGTTTTTTGCATGGTTTTCGCTCATATGATATCATAACAAACCGACCGCAGGCAGCGCCGCGACGCGCCGAAGGCGCGTCAAACGGGCACGGTGACGATCGCGGTCTGCAAAAAGATCCGTTTCTCGGCAGGGCAGCTTTTCC
>CAUCSW010000097.1 GCA_958445555.1 uncultured Clostridia bacterium
AAATAAGGGGATCGATGTTATTCGGTTATTTCATTTTCTCGGTAGCTTCGAATAGTCCGTTTATATAGGCGGCGCCGAGTGCACGGTCAAAAAGTCCGTAGCCGTATCTTCCCTTTTCGCCCCATATCATCCTGCCGTGGTCGGGTCTGACATATCCGTCAAAACCGTTCATGACAAGCGACTTGACTATGCCGAACATATCTATTGAACCGCAGTCGGTAAAGTGACCGACTTCTTCGAATTTTCTGCATCCCGTACGCTTGATGTTGCGAAGATGGAGAAAATGTATCCTGTCGGCAAACTCCGCAGCCATTTTCACAAGATCATTGTCGGGATTTGCTCCGAGCGAGCCTGTGCAGAATGTGAAACCGTTGGCTTTTTCGGGACAGATATCTATCATTCTGAGATAACTGTCACGCCCGGTTATTATACGGGGCAGCCCGAATATCCCCCACGGCGGATCATCCGGGTGGACTGCCATGTTAACGCCCGCTGTTGATGCGACCGGAATTATTTCCTTGAGAAAATGCTCAAAGTTTTTCCAGAGACCCTCTTCGCCGAGCTCCTTATATCTGTTTATAAGCTCACGCACTTGGTCGGCCTTATAGCTTGCATCCCATCCGGGAAGTGAAAAATCGCCGTTCAAGGGATTCATGCCGAGCACGGTGTCTTCATCATATGCCAGAGCCGACGCACCGTCGCTCTGATTATGCTCAAGTTCGCTTCGAAGCCAATCGAAGACCGGCATAAAGTTGTAGCAGATACATTTGACGCCGGCTTTTCCGAGTCTGACGATGTTTTCCTTATAGTTTTCGATGAGTTTATCGGCGTTTTTACCGCCGAGTTTAATTTCTTCCGGAACGGGAACGCTCTCAACGACTTCAAAGTTCAGAGAATGCTTTTTTGTTTTTTCTTTTATTGCGGCGATACTTTCTTCGCTCCAAACTCCGCCCGGCGCAACATCGTATACTGCTGAAACTATGCCGCTCATATTCGGTATCTGGGATATTTTTTCGAGAGTTACGGGATCGTCGTCACCGTACCATCTGAAAGTAAGCTTCATTTATCAGCCCACCTCTTTTTTAATATTTGTCAGACATATTCTTTCGGCAAGTTCAAACACTTTTGTCTCGCCGTATTCACCTTTTTCGACCCATTCGCCGAGTTTGGAGGCGAGGATCCTGCGGAAATAATCGTGTCTTGCGTATGACAGAAAGCTTCTTGAGTCGGTAAGCATTCCGAAAAAGCCGCCGAGCGACGAGTTTTCCGCAATGATGTCTATCTGCTCTTCTATTCCTCTTTTATGATCGCAGAACCACCAGGCGGCGCCGCAGTGCACATTCGGAAATGCGCCTGCTATTGACGCTATTTGAGCGGCGTTCGCGGGATTGAGGGTATATATTACGGTCGTGGGGAGGCCTCCGTTTTCATTCATTGCATCGAGCAAACCGATGAGCGAAGTACCGCTGACCGCATCGCCGACGCAGTCAACGCCGCAATCCGGGCCGAGCTTTCCGTACAATTCGGAGTTAGAGTTGCGCGTCACCGCAAGGTGAAGCTGCATCAATATGTTCCTTTCCTTATACAGTTTTGAAAAGAAGACATACAGATTTCCGAGGAAGCCCTCATAATCGGAGTCAGAGACTTCTTTACCCCGGAGCAGATCGCAATAGGTGCGGTTTGCCTTGTCGTCGGTCGCGACATATGACGGGAAGAACGGAATTCCGACATCGCTGACCCTGCATCCTACCTGCACAAAGCGATCAAGGCTCTTTTCAGCCGCCGATTTTAATGTTTTCAGGTCCGATACGGTAATTCCCGAGGACTCCGAAAGGCGATTTATGTAATCACTGTAGCCCTCTTTTCGGGCAAGCATCATATTGTCTGTTCTGTAAGACGGCAGCACCTTTATATCAAACGAGTCGTCCTCACGGATCAATTTATGCCATTCAAGGTTATCGACGGGGTCGTCAGTCGTGCAAACCGTAACAACGCCCGACTGCTTCAACAACTTACGCGGGGACAGATTGTTTGCCTTTATATACTCATTTGCGCGGTTCCAAATGCTCTCGGCGGTTTCTCTGTTAAGCTCATCGGAAATACCGAAGTACTTACTCAGTTCCATATGCGACCAATGATAAAGAGGATTGCCCGCGGCAAACTCTATCGCCTCAGCGTATTTCAGGAATTTTTCTTTCATGGGGGCGTCGCCTGTTATATATTCTTCGGGGATACCCGCAGTGCGCATCAGGCGCCACTTATAGTGATCCGCAGAGAGCCACATCTCACCTATATTATTATACGGTTTATTCTCATATATCTCTTTCGGGGACAGGTGGCAATGATAATCCACAATGGGAAGATCCTTTATACGGTCATATATCTTTACGGCCTCATTACAGGTCAGCAAATAATTATCTTTCATGCCTCTCACCTCTCGATTTCAATTATAAGGTAAGACACAAAATTAAACAATATAAAATAAAGCTATAAAAACATTGCAAAAATGTGCACGATATGATAAACTGACGATGAGGTGAGAATGATGCCGGAATACACGATCACGGCGGGCCACGCAGTATCCGCCGTGCCGAAACAAAAGGATTTTATAATGCATACGCACGATACATATGAGATCCTCATTTTTCTGCGCGGAGATGCCTCCTACTCGGTGGAGGGCAGCATATATTCCTTAAAAAGCGGCGATATAATGCTTATGAGAAAAAACGAAGCTCATCACCTTATATTGCGCTCCGAACAGTTATACGAGAGGATCTGCATCAACTTTGATCCCCGCATCATTACCGATGCCGATGATCTGGGCTGCATTAGAGACCTGTTTGAAGACCGACCGCTCGGTCAGAAAAACAGAATATGGGGAAGTCTTTTGCGCGGCAGCGAAACTGTCGGATACCCTGAGAAGATAGTAAACAGCGATAACGGAACCGTAAGACAGTCATATCTTATTGCTTATCTGTACGAGCTGAGTCATGTTGTGAAAGAAAACGGCATCACCGACGACCAATCTGACGGCATCACCTCGCGTGTTGCAGGTTACATAAACCGTCATTTGTTTGAGGAGTTGTCTCTCGATTGGATAAGCGAGAAGTTTTATATAAGCAAATCGCAGCTCAACAGGCGTTTTAAGCATGATATGGGAACTACTGTGTGGAACTATATATTGACAAAGCGGTTATACTCAGCGCGTGAAATGATAATGAGCGGCGGTGCGCTCACCGACATTGCGACAAGGTGCGGTTTTTCGGACTATGTATCGTTTTACAAAGCATACAAGAGAGAATTCGGTCATTCTCCGAAATGCAGGGATATCAATATGAAAATGGATTGACGGATACGATGAGCGCGCCCGTGCACAAAGTGCGTGGGCGCGCGTTGTATATGGAGGCGGTGCGTAAGGTGCGCCGCCGAGAGAAAAATTAGGGGCGGTCGCGCTTAATGCGCGGTCGCCCCTTTTGTTGTGATTTGATCTGATTTAATGAATATCACCGTAATCGGAAGCAGTATCGGAAGCCACGGTCAGGGTATCCGATGAAGCCCCTGACGAGGTCACGGACGATGTCTTGTCTAATGACGACACCGACTCGGACGATGCATCTTTTTCACCCGATCCACCAGAACTTGACGGTTGTTTTGATACTGTGCCGTCCGATGAAGTGTCCGTCGACGAAGAAAAAAGGTTATTGTAGTCATCGTTATTCGGGTCGGATACCGTTTCTCCGCCGCTCGCCGTCGAATCGGAAGATGACTGATCATCCGTCTTTCCTTTACATCCGACCGCTACGACCGATATGAGCAGAACGGCGCAAAGCGCCAATACCGAAAATTTAATATATTTCATTGACAACGATCCTCTTTAGTTATACGGAAACTGCCCTCATAATTCTACAAGGGCAGTCCGCGTTTCTATTCATGAACAGAATCGGTGAATCTTAACCAAAGATATCTCCGAAGTCTCCCGAATCACCACCGCCTTCACCTGTGTATTCGGGAGACTTCGGAGATATCTTTGGTTAAGATTCACCGATTCTAAAC
>CAUCSW010000098.1 GCA_958445555.1 uncultured Clostridia bacterium
AAGCCCCGCCTTCGGCGGGGCTTCTTCTGCTTAGGGGTTTATTTGAGGAGGGTAGATCATGCAAAGCGCGGGGTGCGGCTCCCCTTGTGTTCTTTGCATGGTCTTATTATAACGGACAACCGTCGCCGAATTGTTGACAGATTGTAAAGAATTTTTTAACAAAAAAATTCTAGTTTATTTTTAATCATCTCTGCCGATAATATTTGTGTGTAAAAAAAACGCAAGCGGAAAGAGAATAAAAATGAACGATAAGAATAAAGATATACTGAACCCGACCGATGAAGAGGAAGAGGATCAGAAGCACCGCAATATGCGCGCGGGCAAAGGATTCTATGCCGTATGCGCAGTTTGCCTCCTAGCGATAGGAATCGCTTCCTGGGCTGCCTTTTCGTCACTCGACGGCGTTCAGGTGAAAAACAGTTCAAACGAAAGCAAAGTATCTTCAAACTACAAACCCAAACCCGCCTCTTCGACACCGAGCAGGAATAACGAGAGCAAAACGCCGAACGAAAGTAAAAACACACCTTCAAAGACGGTGAGCGAGCCCAAGACCGACCCGGCGGCTACCGATGCCGCACCTGTCGCCTCCTTTTTCCTGATGCCTATGCAGCAGGGTAAAATTTATAAGGACTTCAGCGACACCTCTCTTCAATTTTCCAACACTTACAGTGATTACAGACTCCACGCAGCGGTTGACATAACATCTGCGGAATCCTCCAATGTAAAGGCGTGCGGTGACGGCATCGTGACCGAGATCAAAAAGGACGGCTTGCTCGGGACTGTGATCGTAATAGATCACGGAAACGGCATTATCGCCCGCTACTGCGGTCTTAAAGAAAATGTGAATGTGAAAAAGGGCGATAAGGTCAGCTCGACCACTCTTATCGGATCGCTCGATACAGTCCCCTCGGAATGCCTTGATCCCGCACATCTTCACCTTGAGTTTCTTAAGGACGGCAAACCCGTGTCCGCATCAAAGCTCTTCAAATAACACGCCATGCCCCCGTGATATTCGTTTAGGGGCAAACTTTGAGCCCGTCGCTTTTGCGACGGGCTCATCGTTATATATTTCGCTATTCCGCTTGAAGGTTAAACCGACCGACGGCAGCGCCGCGCGCCCGCTTCTCGGGGCGCAAAACGGGCAGCAGAATGAATATGATAAAGAAATGCGCCCTATCAAAAGATCAAGCCCTTCAAAGAAACAAAAGAGCCCGATGCCCGTTTGCCGCGCCGTCGCGCGGTCGGCGCTGCCGTCGGCTACTCCGTCCTTCAAACGGGGTCAGATACCGCATGTCTGATATCGTACATCACATACCGTGCAACATATACACGGCACCCGATCGCCGCTTGCTTACTACTGCCACCTGACCGAATAGTTTCTCGGAAAACCAGGGAACTCCGTCATATTGAGTGATGTTATCCCGAGTTGACCCAACGACGGCAGCGCCGCCGAAATATACTTGCCGAAATCAAACTCAAGCACATTTACCGACTTGTCGATATATATCTCAAGCACTTTTCTGCCGCCGGCTTTTGCCCTTTTCACCGCCTCGACAAATGTCTTGTCGGGAGAGAGGGTCATAACCGTGTACCCTGTCATCCTGTAATAACAGTATTCCGTTGCCGTTGCTTTCGGGCGCTTGAGATTGAAGGATTCGCCGTCCAATATTTCATCAGAAAAATCGGGATCGAATTTGTATGTAGCACCCTGCATATACTCGTCGGTCTGATTAAAATAGTGATGATAAAGACCGGCGGTGCCGTCGTCGGAGGTGACATCGACATTGTACCACTTTCCGCCGACCTTGACCATATTCCACATATGCCCCTGATTCGAAAGTGTTCCGGTCACGGTTATGCAATGTATACCCGCGGAATTGAGCAAAAGCTTCATCGCCTTGGCATAGCCCTCACAAACGGCACTGCCCTCAACAAGAGCTCCGTAAGCGGTAAAGGCAAGCGGATGCGAATCGGGATCTGATGCCGCAGAATGGTTATATGTGATCCTTTGGGCTATCCAATCATGAGCGGCAAGCTCAATGTCATAATCGCTCATCCCGCTTTTAAGGGAGGCAAGAAAACCTTTTACCTCCGCATTCATTGCCGAAGCCATTTTGGCCGCCTCGCTTTTGTCGCATATGTATCCCGGGTCCTCCCCCGTTCGCGTATATGCGATGCTCAGCATCTCTCCGCTTTGTGATATGTAGTATGAACCGGGTATCCAGAACAGATCGGGAAAGTCCGCTCTTACCGCCGCGTCCGCTATCGTTATGTCGTCAAGCGTGCAGCTCATTCCGTCAAGCTTAATATAGTCGCTGCCGAAGGAGGTCAGGTACGAATATATCTTGGAATAAATATACCTCTGGGGCTGCGTTAAGTTAACATAATACCATTTTTCCGAATTGGGGAGCGGCTTTACGGTGTGCGGGTCCTTCCCCGATGACGATGTGCCCGCAGGCGAGGTGGAGGTTCCCGATAAAGTACCGCCCGATCCGCTGTCGGATCCGCCTTGCGACGGGGAAGTATCCGATGTGCCGCTGCTGCTCAAATCTCCGTCCTTTGAGGAAGTATCGACATCAGACGACGGATCCCCGCTTGACATATATGAGTCCGAAAGAGTACCCGAGCTGTCACCCTTTACCGACGACGAACCCGAAGGAAGCTTTATTCCTAAACAGGAGCAAAGCGAAACACAGATCACGGTTACAGCCATAAAGACCGATAACGCTTTTTTCACGCTCTACTCCTCCTCATAAAACAGCTTTCTCACCCTTGTGTAAGACGGCATGGAAATGTCGGTGTCGGACAATCGGAAAAGCAATCCGACCGCGCCGTCGGTATCGCGGCAGTTCAAAAACGAATTGACCGCTCCTTTTACTGCAGCAGCCCGACCGACGGCATCCATCTCGTCAAAAAACGCGCCGCCGACTATCCTTATATCGTCCGATACAACAGTCTGCCCGTCATTGTTTTTATTATAATACACATTTTCCCCCGACACAATAGCGCCGCCTATAAAATCAATAATTTTTTCGCAGGCCGTCTTGTCTAAAATAACATATCTGTCGAAATTTGAAGGATACTCTCTTTCGACCGCCGACAGAAGATATGAAGCTCCGCCGTAATCGTAACATTCCGAAAAGCTCTTTTCTCCTTTGTCGGCTATCTCACTCACCTCCGCCGAACGGCGCGACAGATCGGCAGTGACCGCGAACACCGCCTTTTTCTCCCCGTCGTCTATACATAACATATACTCCCTTATCACCGCCGCTCCGACCTTTTTGTCGGGATCGCTGCCGCCGGACTCCGACAATCCGCCTCTCTTTGTATCTGAGTCTGCGCCGCTCTCGGTGTCCGTGTCTGAATCCTTCCCGCCCTCGTAGGACCATTTTCCGTCCGAGACCGCCGATCCGGAGTATTTACCGCCCGCCCCGCCGTCCGACAACATAACGCCTGTCAGCGGCAGGATCACGACCGAAAAAAGCATCAGTCCCGCAAGCAATGAGCCTATAAACGATCCGCTTTTTTTCAATGACAACACCTCTCGTATTATTATTGGAAACGGACCGCAAACTAATCATAAAAAAGATGACCAAAAATATATTGACAAATAATCTCCGAGCGCTTATAATTTCCTAGAATTGCAGCCGCAGTGTCGCTCTGTGCGGTCGGTGCAATCGGTATCATGTCACCGCTCATCATTCCCTGTTATTGATAACCGCTCGCCATTACCGATACAGACCTTACCCTCGCACTGTTTGTTAGGATAAACCTCGGAGGAAAAAATGGAATATGTCATTCTGATCTCGGCAATCGTCTTTTCGGTATCACAAACATTTATCAGAAAGGGCTTCGCCGATAAATACAAAAGCGGTGTTTTCGCCTTCTCATTTTGGTACAGTATTGTGGCAGCCGTGGCTTTTATTATACTTGCGGCGGTAAAGGGGACACTTGTCTTCAGCCTGTCCACCCTTCCCTACGCCCTTATGTTCGCCGCAGCCTACGGCACGTCTCTTATATCC
>CAUCSW010000099.1 GCA_958445555.1 uncultured Clostridia bacterium
AAGAAACTATCCTAAAATAACCGTCACGGGGAAGTGCGAAAAATTCCTTAAAGACGGTCATGTGTGGGTCTATGATAACGAAGTCATATCGGGCGGAGAGTTGTGCCGCGACGGCGAAATAACGGATGTTTTGTCGGAAAGGGGCAAATGGCTCGGCGCGGGATTCTATAACTCAAATTCAAAGATCAGGGTGAGGATCATATCAAGAAATACAAACGATAGGTTCGACCCCTCGTTCTGGCACCGCAGGGTTGAATATGCGGTCTCCTACAGAAAAACCGTTATGGGCGATGATTTTGATTGCTGCCGCCTGATATTCGGTGAGGCTGACGGCATCTCGGGACTCACGGTCGATAAGTTCGGTACAGTCCTTGTGACGGAGGTGCTGTGCCTCGGAACGGACAGAATAAAGAGCGTGATATACGATGCCCTAGTTGATGTCCTTGCCACCGAAGGATGTAAAGTAACGGCGATCTATGAACGCAGCGATTCACCTATCAGGGCAAAAGAAGGACTTGAACCCTACACCGGGTATTATCTCAAGCCCGATACAGATGACGGAGGAACGGTACGGATAACCGAAAACGGCATAAAATACGATGTTGACTATATCAACGGACAAAAAACCGGATTTTTCCTTGATCAGAAGTATAACCGACTCGCCGTTTCAAGGATCGCGGGCGGAAAAAGGGTGCTTGATTGTTGTACGCATACCGGAGCCTTCGCACTCGGCGCGGCTGCCGGCGGTGCGGCATCGGTAACGGCGGTCGATATCTCGTCGGATGCATTAAAAAGTGCAGAACATAATGCCGACATCAACGACCTGTCCGACAGGGTGGAATTCGTCAGGGCGGATGTTTTCGAATACCTCACCGCACTCGCAAAAGAACGAAAGGGCGCATTTGACTTTATTGTTCTTGATCCGCCGGCGTTTACAAAGAGTGCGGCAACAGCCCGAAACGCTTATCTCGGCTACAGAGAAATAAATACACTTGCGCTGAAAGCTCTTCCTCTCGGCGGCTATCTTGCGACCTGCTCCTGCTCCCATTTTATGACGGAGGAAATGTTTGCACGTATGCTCGCCGACGCCGCAAGACTGTCCGACTCGCGGCTCCGTATTATTGAGATCAGACGACAGTCCCCGGATCACCCGGTGCTTATGGGGGTGCCCGAGACCCTGTATTTGAAATTCTATTTGTTACAGAAGGTATAGGAAACTGCTATGAAGGTTAGATTAAATACAGACGAAAACATCATAAAGATAGTAAAAGAAGGACTTAAAAGAACGGGCGGATATTGTCCCTGCCGCACCGAGCGTACCGAAGACACAAAGTGTATGTGCAAGGAATTCCGCAAACAGATAAAGGATCCCGACTTTGAAGGCTATTGCCACTGTATGCTTTACTATAAAGAAAAGTAACGCGTATATAAAAATCCAAAAAGCAAAAAAAGCAAATGCAATAACGAAAGGATGTAAAAAATGAATATTCTGAACGAGACCGAATTTAAGAACCTGCTTGCTGAAGGCGGCAGGATTGTTACCGACTTTTATGCCGACTGGTGCGGACCCTGTGCAATGCTCGCACCTGTCCTCGAAAACCTGAGCGCAAACCACGACGATGTCGAGTTCGTAAAGGTGAATGTTGACGAATCACCCAATCTTGCCCGTGAATACGGCATCGACGCGATCCCTTGCGTTATCTGCTTTGAAAACGGACTTGTCACCGCAAAATCGGTCGGATTTGTCTCCGAGCAGCAGCTTGAGGAACGCCTCGGATTATGAGAACCACAGAAAAGCTCTTCTATTCCGATCCCGAGACCTTAGTGTTTTCCGCCGTCGCGACCGACTGTCGCCCTGCAGCTCCCGACGCAACCGACAAAGACGAAAGGTATGAGGTTACTCTTGACCGTACCGCCTTTTTTCCCGAAGCAGGCGGACAGTGCTCCGATGTCGGTTACATAGGGGAGGCAAAGGTGCTCTCGGTGACCGAAGCCGACGGTGAAATCATCCATATTACCGATCGCCCCGTTGATACGGGAAAGCCGCAACACTGCTCGGTAGACCCCTCGATACGTATAAGAAATATGCAGGATCACGGCGGTGAACACCTGATTTCCGGCGCAGTGAAGGCATTGTTCGGTTTTGATAATGTGGGCTTTCATCTGGGCAGCGATACCGTGACCGCCGACTATAACGGGAAGCTCGGCAGGAAAGAGTTGTACCGCGTTGAGGACCTCGCAAATGAGGCGGTTTTCGCAGATGCGCCGATAAAGGCGTGGTTCCCCTCCGCAAATGAGTTGGCAGAAACCGAATACAGGTCAAAAAAGGAAATAGACGACGATGTCAGACTTGTAAAAATGGGTGATCTGGACATCTGCGCCTGCTGCGCCCCTCATTTTACAAGCTGCGGCAAAATAGGAATTATAAGGATAACCGAGTTTGAAGCCTATAAAGGCGGCACGAGGGTGTACATAAAATGCGGAAAAGACGCTCTTCTTGATTACAGGGAACGCGAACAGTCTGTAAAAAACATATCTGCGCTTCTTTCCGTAAAACGCGGCGAGACCGACTCGGCGGTAAAAGAATTATACGATAACTACAATAACGCATTAAGGGAGATCGGTGCGCTAAAAGATGATCTTCTCATGCTGAAGACGGAAAACTGCGAAAGATCAAACGGGATATCCTTCTATCGGCATTCCGCGCCCGATATGACGGAACTGCAGACCGCGGCAGATATACTTTCAAAGAAAAGCGAGCTTTTCGGCGTGGCTGCGGCAGATAATAAAGGCGGCTGCGTTTTTTCCGTAATATCGTCAGACTACGATCTCACGGTTCTTTCAGAATCGCTGAAGTCGAAATTGAAGGCAGGCTGCGGCGGAAGAAAAAATATCGTCAGCGGAAAAGCTCCCGTGTCGACAGATGAATTAAAATCGTTTTTTCTTGCATTTCGTGACGATATGATATATAATGAATCGGATATTGATATAAGAAGGTAGATTATGTTTTCATCTGACAAGATTAGAAATGTTGCGATCATCGCCCATGTCGATCACGGCAAGACAACACTCGTCGACCAGTTGTTAAAGCAGAGCGGCACATTCCGCGAGAATGAGCAGGTTAATGAAAGAGTAATGGATGCGGGCGACCTTGAGCGTGAGCGCGGGATCACCATACTTTCAAAAAACACAAGCGTCCACTACAACGGTTATAAAATAAATATTGTCGACACCCCCGGTCATGCGGACTTCGGCGGCGAGGTCGAGCGTATTCTGATGATGGTGGACGGCGTTTTGCTGCTCGTCGACGCATTTGAGGGATGTATGCCGCAGACACGCTTTGTCCTTAAAAAAGCCCTTGGACTCGGTAAGAAAGTAATCGTTGTCGTAAATAAGATAGACCGCCCCATGGCGCGCCCGCTTGAGGTCGTCGATGAGGTTCTTGACCTGTTTATCGAGCTCGGCGCAAACGATGACCAGCTTGAATTCCCCGTTGTGTATGCATCGGGAAGAGACGGATATGCATCACTTGATCCCGATAAACCGGGCACGGACTTAAAGCCGTTGTTCGAAATGATGATCAATGAAATAGAGGCTCCGAGCGGCGATGCCGACAAACCTCTTCAGATAAGAATATCAAATATAGACTATGATGACTATGTCGGAAGAATCGGCGTCGGCAGAGTTGAACGCGGAACCGTTAAGGTCGGCCAGTCTGTTGCAATGTGCCATCGTGACGGCAGCTACCATAATGTGAGAGTATCCAAACTCTTTGCCTTTGAAGGATTGAAGCGCGCCGAGGTTGAAAATGCCGGAGCGGGTGAGATCGTCTCGGTGGCGGGAATCGCCGATATCGGAATAGGTGAGACGCTTTGTGATCCTGCCTGTATCGAGCCGCTGCCCTTTGTAAAAATAGACGAGCCTACCATATCTATGAACTTTATGGTAAACAACTCTCCTTTCGCGGGCAGAGAGGGAAAATTCGTCACATCG
>CAUCSW010000100.1 GCA_958445555.1 uncultured Clostridia bacterium
TTACGATCTTAGACACGACCGTGACATCGCCGTCAAAGTTGACCGCCTTTACGGTATAGCTTATCTCGGCGGTGTTGACATTTGTCATATCGACAAGGCGAAGGCTCTTTATTTCTGCCTTCTTTCCCGTCGATGTCTCAAAGACAAATGATCTTTCGATGACTCCGCCGCGCATATCGAGCACCCTTTTGTGCTCCTTGATGTTGCCTGCGGAGAAGCATGCCTTTTCACCGTCTATATATACTTCGAAAATGCGCCAGTCGGCAAGGTTTATCGTAAACTCGTCGCCTTTGGAGAATCCGACGCACTTTGCAAGATGAACATACGGAACGGTCGCATAGATACCGTTTATGTACATTCCCGCGCACTCATTTATACCCTCGTCGCTCTCGTCGTAGGTTCCTCTCAGTCCCATATAACCGTTGCCGAGCGCAAAGAGACTTTCGATATGGCTTACATCGTTTTTGTCGAATCCCTCTTCTATGAGCTTATCCTCCGACACGGGGAGCGGCTGCTTTCTGCCCGATTCAAGGAATGTATCGACATCTATTTCATCGTAGCTTACGATAAACTGATCGGCTATGTCTTCGGTCTCTTCCCTGTTTCCGACGCCGACCGTTCTCATCTTTGCGGCTTTTGCGCCCATTATTCCTGCGCGTGCATCCTCAAACACCACGCAATGGAAATCGGGGATGCCTAGTCTCTCGGCTCCGAGCAGGAATATTTCGGGGTCCGGCTTTGCCTTTTTCACATCATGACCCGTTATCACTGCATCAAACAGATCGGCAAGACCCAGCTTTGAAAGCACGAGATCGGCGTTCTTGCTCGAAGAGCAGAGGGATATCATTGTTCCGTGAGCACGGAGCTTTTTGAGAAATTCGACCGCACCGGGGTATATATCTCCCTCATTTATGTTGTCGAGAAGCTCCACATAATACTTGTTTTTTCTGTCTGCAAGGGCAAGCTTTTCCTCTTCCGGGAGGGTAACGCCGTTGTGCTTGAGTATCTCCTCAAGCGAAGCCAGTCTCGGTATTCCGCGCAGACGGTTGTTGACCGTCTCGTCGAAATCCCAGCCCTTCTCGTCGGCTATCTTTTTCCATGCCAGATAATGATACTTATCCGTAAATACTATCACGCCGTCAAGATCAAACAAAGCCGCCTTGATATTATGATTTTTCATTCTGAACAAACACTCCCACGCATATTTGAATGAGCATTCCCGACCCTGCCTGCCGACCCTTACGTTAAGTTTCGGGTCTGCCTCTGCTTTGCCGTTTTTGCTGTCTTCCTATGTATTTTAGCACGAAGTGACACCGATTGCAATACCGAATACATATCTTCCTAAAATCATATTTTCCGGTCTGCCGAAGTACCGTCTGCACATCTGCTGAGGTGCCGGTACAAACAAGCCGTCCCGTTAAAGCGCAAAAGCACTTTAACGGGACGGCTCTTATCGGTTGAGATATTGTCTGTCGGCAGGAGCACCACCGTCCGCCAAGGGCGCAAAGACGCGCGCTTTGAGCCGCGGAGCCTACCCGCCGAACGGTCGGTCAGAGTATTATGCAGATCAATCCGTTGCAGCCCTCGTTGATCACCTTTTCAAGTGTTTCGCCGAGGCGCATACGCGCATCCTGCGGCATATGGCTGAGTTTTGTATGAAGTCCTTCATTTACAAGCTCATGAAGCGATTTTCCGAAGATGTTGGAATCCCATATCTTGGTCGGATTCTCTTCAAAGCCCTTGAGCAGGTACATTACAAGATCCTCACTCTGCCTTTCGGATCCGACGACGGGATTGACTTCGGTCGTTATATTTGCCTTCATCATATGTATCGACGGTGCGCTTGCACGGAGGCGGACTCCGTATCTGCCGCCCTGCTTTACTATCTCGGGTTCCTCAAGATGCAGCTCATCTATTGACGGCATAACGATACCGTAGCCCGTGGCCTCGACCTCGTCAAGCGCATCTTTGACCTTGGAATACTCCGCTTTTATGCGTGAAAGCGCAAGCACCTCCGCCATAAGCTCCTGTTCATCTGACACCTTTATTCCGGTCGCGTCGGAAAGCACTCTGTAGAACAACGCACTGTCGATCTCGACCTTCATGTGAGCAATTCCGCTGCCGAGATCGGTCTCGTCATATTCGGCGCAGATCACATTTTCGGTCGCCCCGAGAGCCTCGCGCAGGCGTTCCAGTCTGCTTATTTTGGTGATGCCGTCAGCCGCGGTCCTTATGCTTTCGAAAAGTCCGCTTCTTATCGGATCATCGGCGCCGAGGGCGGATATCCACTTCGGGAATGATATTCTGATCTCGCGGACGGGGAACTCGCAAAGAACATTGTATATTATTTCTTTTATGTTTGCTTCGTTAAGCTCAAGACAGTTTACCGGCACTACCGACACACCGTACTTGCCGCTCAATTCTACGGCAAGCTTTTGCGTATGCTCCGACTCCGGATACATGGAATTGAGCAGCACAACAAACGGTTTATTGATCTGTTTAAGCTCCTCGATGACCCTTTCTTCCGCCTCTTCGTATTCGGCGCGCGGAATGTCGCTTATCGAGCCGTCGGTAGTGACTACCAGACCTATTGTAGAATGCTCGGTTATGACCTTTTTTGTACCTATTTCCGCCGCCATATTAAATGGAATCGGCTCTTCGTACCACGGCGTCATAACCATTCTCGGGGCATCGTCCTCGATGTACCCGAGGGACGAAGGCACAATGTATCCCACGCAGTCGATAAGGCGCGTCTTGAAGGAGCATCCGTTTTTGAGCTTGACTTCGACCGCCTTTTCCGGGATGAATTTCGGCTCCGTCGTCATTATGGTCCTGCCCGCCGAAGACTGAGGCAGCTCATCCGTTGCACGATCCTTACTGTAGGAAGAATCCATATTCGGTATGACGAGCTCATCCATAAACCTTTTTATAAATGTAGACTTTCCGGTTCTGACCGGACCGACCACTCCTATATAAATATCGCCGCCCGTGCGCTTGGCTATATCCTCATAAATATCTACCGTGCTCATACGATTTCCTCCGTCACTCTTGTCTTTGTATATGGATATGCGCGACGGGGGACATTTATGAACACATCTCTTTTTTCGCCGCCCGAATAAGACGGACGGAGTCCGAAAATAAAACTTCAAAATAAAAAACTTGATTTTAGCGGTCGGAGCGTTTATAATTGTTTTTGCGGTGTAAAGAGGTGACCGCTCTCAATCCCCTCTTTCACTTGTGACAATATATGCCGGTGTGTTGGAATTGGCAGACGAGGCGGACTCAAAATCCGTTGGGCTAATAACCCGTGCGGGTTCGACCCCCGCCACCGGCACCAGAAAAGAACCCACATTTGTCTTAGACAAATGTGGGTTCTTTTCAATGAAATAAATCCCTTGCGGGATTTGTGAAATAACGCTTCGCGTTATGAAATAGCTGACGCTATGAAATACGCTGCGGCGTATGAGGGATTTATTTTATTTCACATTTTGCCGCTAAGGCAAAATATTTCATAATCCAAAGGATTATTTCATATTGCGTAGCAATATTTCATTAAATAAGCTATAATATTTGTAGAGGCGAGGATTATGAAAGAAAATAAGCTCGTTGAATTATCTATGGATTTCGCTATTAAGATAATTAAAATCTGTGAAACGATCAAAGGCCATTATTCTCTTATCAACCGGAAGCAATCTATCAGTACGATGAAGACGAATGGAAATATATTTGTTCACACGACAATGTGCTACCTGCAATGTGGGAACCTTTTAGAGGGATTGTCGGAAAATCCGTTTTTGAAAATATAGACGAATTGCTTAATGAATTAAAAGCAGAACCGGAGTATAAGCAATATTTTTGATTGCTGCACTACTTTTGCTTACTTTTACCTCGATTGTGCTCCGTTTGGTTACTCTTTGGCACGAAAAAAGTCACTTTTGTCTACCGACAAAGGTGACTTTTTTCAATGATATCCGTT
>CAUCSW010000101.1 GCA_958445555.1 uncultured Clostridia bacterium
TATACTGTCGGGAGGAGTCTTGGTCATACAGGAGGATTTCTGGGGAAATCGTAATATTATTTCCAAGGCGGGACCCGGGCAGACATTCGGCGCCGCCTTTGCATGTGCACCCGGCTCACGGCTCAATGTGAGCGTGCTGGCGGAAACTTCGGTGACCTCTATATCCCTGAATGTAAGATGTATATTGAAAGCATGCCCGTCTGCCTGCATCTGCCACAACCGCCTGATACGAAATCTTCTCGGAGAGCTTGCGGAGAAGAACCTGCGATTCAGCGAAAAGCTTACATTTATGGGTCAGCGCAGTACACGGTCAAAGCTTATGACCTATTTATCCTCCGAGGCGCAGCGACTGGGAAGATACGAATTCGATATACCTTTTTCAAGACAACAACTTGCGGATTACCTGGCGGTGGATCGCAGCGGATTGTCGCTTGAACTCGGAAAAATGCGCAATGAGGGTATGCTTGAGTTTCACAAAAGTCACTTTATACTGAAAACACAGAAAAGGGAACAGGGTCACAACGGTTTCGAAAGTCTATGATCTTACGGTATTTGTTGCTTTTCTGCCGAATATCTAAACGAATGCATAAATTGCCATCGCTCTTTCTCTGCCGATGAACCATGTTCCATTGACAACACCGCCGTTTTGTGGTAGAATTAGAAAAGAGACGAATGCCGTTGTAAAATCGGTCGATCGTGACAGTATGCCGCTGCCCCTCGGTGCGGGCTCGGTAAGCAATGAAAATGAACGGAGAGGGCGAATAATTTGAAAAAGGCGTATGAGCAGCCGAAGCTGATATTGTCGGTTCTGTTGGTGCGAGAGGTGGTATTGATCCGTCGTTCCCTTCGCAGGGAGCGGCGATCATTTCTTTAACGGGCATTAACGGATGTTAGACTCAGGTCTCCGACCCGCGGCCTGTGCCGCGGGTCGGAGACCTGACTTTTTTAAGGATCATTAACCGGTCTGCCGAATCGTTAAATCAAAACGCTTTGTCAAAATCCGACTTATTTGTCACAAGGGTAAAGCAAACATCCGTCTTGTATGCTTCGCCGGGCTCAAGAAATTTAAGCTCACCGCGCTCACGGAGAACATCCCTTCCGTCCGGAGTGCAATTACCGGGCTCAAGACCCAAAACATAATCGGTCTTTCCCATCATCTTCCATTCGACGAATCTGTCAAGCCCCGATTTGTCAAATGAGATTATAACGCCTGCCTTTACCGAGTCGTTATACGCTCCCGCAGAAGCAATTCCGTCTTGTTCTTTCACATCGTAATAGTAGCAGCGCTCTTCGTAACCCGCCTGAGGTTTCTCCATAATGAGTGCGGCGTCGATGCCCTCGGCGGCATGCTCGTTTCTCGGTATTATGCGGTTGTGAGGTACCTTGACCTCCGTGTTCTCCGAAATGAGAGGGTACCCGAGATTGCAATGGTAAAGGATCATTATCGGCGAGGTAGCGTCACCTTCGTTGGTTATCGTGTCATGAAGATGTATCTTGTTTTCTTTGTACGAGATAAAGTATTCGCGCTTCATTACAAGCTTGCGGGAAAAAATACGGCAATCCCTAATTTCCGCCCTTATCGTGACGCCTTCATCGCTTTCTTCACAGGCGGTTATGACTGCGGGAGTATTGGAAATCGTCCCGTGGAGCGGCAGCACTTCACCGCAGTCGACACAGGGTGTACCGACGGCAGTAAGACCGCAGGTCGTCATAAAACCTCCCGTGAATGACTTCAAAAACTCTGTCTGCTCTTTGTCATAGTATGCCGGAGCAACATATCCGCAAGGGGAGAAAAAGCCCAGATTTACACCGCCCAGTATCAGTCTTGAAATGTCGGCGCATCGGTCGGCGGATATGTGTATCTCCGTGCCGATTCCGTTGCGGACCTGAATAATGTGCATTCCTTCGCCTTTGCCGTCCTGCATGATATAACGCTCCGCGCCTCTTATCTGATGCTCATGACCTATGTATTCGTTCATTTATCATATTCGTCCCTTCGTATTTGTTCGCGGATCGCCGCGCTGCTCTCCCTTAAACCGCGGCAATGCCGAGTTTATATAACCTTATTTGTATTTTATTACGATAATCCGATTCTTTCAAGTGTAGGCTTTACCGATAATAGAAAAATATCTATGATAATCAAACCGTGAAACCGTTTTACCGCTTTTGAAAAGCAAGGTATTTAAAAGCGAGGCAGTCACAACTGCCTCGCGGGGATTCGTTATTCTATCCGTTTCGGCGGGTTTCGCCTAATCGCTCGCCCATTTTTATCGGCGTTTCGGTTCCTGATTCGGTTGCCGAAAAAAACTCAGAGTGGATCTTCGCGCGGTCGTTCTCAAATAACAATATGATCGTACTGCCGCCGTAAAGAAACATTCCTTTTTCCTCGCCGCGCGAGAATCTCCCGTTTATCGGGTGGTTATGTATCTTTCCCACGAGCATCGCACCGACTTCCGCTTGTATCACGTCACCGAAATTGTCGGTATGCATCACAGTATACTCGCGGCAATTCTCCGTAAAAACAGGGAGCTTGCGCAGTGCGATCGGTCTTACGGTGTGAAGCTTTCCTTTTATGAACACGGGTCGGTCGGCAGTGCCTCCGTCTATAAAGGAATAGCGGTGATAGTTATCGACACACAGTCTAATGACAACGCATATTCCGCCGTAATACCTCTTTGCAAGCTCTTCGTTATCTAAGAGCGATGAAACGGTATAGGAACTTTGCTTGACGGGATACACGGTGTCGCTTTCAATACCGTATACCGATACAAGACCGTCGCAGGGGGATACCAGGATGCTCTTATCGTTGTTTACGGGACGCAGCTCGGGTCTGATCTTTCTTGTAAAACAATCGTTGAAGCAACGGAACCTGTCGGTTTCAAGATAATCGTTAAGATCAATGCTGTTGTTCTTGACGAACCGTCTGATAAGCGGTTTTGAAAGACAACTGTCCGCAAATACGCCTGCAAGGACCGACACCCACCGACTCACGAGCAGCTTGAGGATCACCCTTCCGAACGGGGTACCGTAAAGAAATCCGAGGGCGCCTTTCTCAGGGGGATCTGCCTTTTTTGCCGCAGTGTTCTTTTTCTCAGACATATCAGAAATACCGAACGCCGTGATGGATTACGAACTTGAATAAAAGCAAGGTGATGAATTCGACACTGCCGATGAACACCATTATGAGTATTCCGCGAAGACCGGGCTTCGGAACTTTAAGGCTCGAGACAAAGGCAAATGCCGTTCCGAGCATTACCGCAAACACAATAAGTGAGATATCGGCAAAGGGTGAGAAGATGAAACGAAGCAGCGCAACGGTGGGGATTATAAGTGCGGCTGATGTGACGGGAAGACCGGTGAAGGCCTTTCGCACTGTTTTTTCGGTCAGCTGACGCTCTTCTTCCGTTACATTGAAATATGCGAGTCTTATTGCGGCTGCAAGGATGTAAATGAGCAGTATTCCGTACAAAACGAATCTGAGCACAACGCCGTACCACGGAGCATCATGACCGAAGCAAAAGCTTTTTATCATCGGAGATGTACGAATGACAGAAGCGCCGATACAGGCGGAGAGAACGCCGAAGGCTATGACATCCGACATTGAATCAATCTGTATTCCGAAATTGCATTCAAGACGACTGCGACCCTCCTTTGTTCGTGCAACCTTGCCGTCAAATGCATCGCAAAGACCGCACACAAGCAGGAACAACACTCCTATGTAGGGATGACCCGTTCCCGAAAGCGATATAATTATTCCGGCACCCGCCGAGAGGACCGACATATAGGTCAGAATGACCGTATAATCATATACTCCTATCATTTTACCCTTCTCCTTGTCCCGCTTAATAAAAACTTGACCAGTACTATAATTCCGCAAAGCATGGTACATAAATAAAATGAGGCGGCACGGCTCAGTATTTCAAGATTGGTTGCCGCCG
>CAUCSW010000102.1 GCA_958445555.1 uncultured Clostridia bacterium
CAAAGCACCTGTCGGATGTGCTTTTCGAGATATTTTCGGCTTTCTTTGAGGCAGAGCGCACAGTGTCCATCAAAGCAAAAAGGGCGAAAAGCGCCGAAAAAGGACGCTGACAGACGGCAGATTTCGACTCCTGTCAGCTTAGACAGGGTTTTCTTACGGCTTACATATTGCCGATATAAATTGCTTCCCCCTTTATTTTCGGGCATGCCTGCTCCCCCGCAGGTGTGCCCGCTTTTTTATTTTGCTCCCGCCCGCACGGTGCCGCCGCGGCATCATCATCGTTTAACTCCGCTGACACGATGCCGCCGATCGGCGGGAGGAACAAAGAGAATCGGCGGGCAGACGGGAAAAGCGGGAGGATGCGAAGAAAGAAGGAAAGGCAGGAGAGTAGAAGACGGCAGCATAGCGGGAGAGGGCCGCAAGGAGTAGGCGGGCAAAGCTGCGGGGTTCCGACCGACAAAACCGCGCAGTGAGAGCCGGCAAGGCTGAGCGGTGACGGCGGTAAGACAACGCCTTGTCGGCGGAAGGATAATGTCTTGCAATCGAAAAGGCAGCGCCGCGCGCCCTCCAACAGGAGGGCGCAAAACGGGCACGGCAAAATATCTCCTTTTTAGTCCTTGCGCAATCTCGGGCAGCAGCATAAATAAGACTGCGGCAGTGTCCCCTTCTGCAGCGCCGCTATTCCTACCGATTTCCTCCGCCTCCTATCGCCTTTTTCCTCGCCTCTCGGCAGTTTCCCCTGTCTTTTTTCTCCCCCACGGCTCCGCCCCGCCTTCCGAAACCGTCCCTTGCGGGGGTGATCTCCGAACGGCAGGCGACCCTCCTCCCGTCATAATAAGGTCAAAGCGAAAGCCTGACTTTTTCCCCGTTCTTCCGCCCGTTTGAAAGAATATGAGCTCCGCAGCCGCACTTTTTTATATTTACCGCTTTTCATCACGGTCCGTTTGGTGTATAATTATAAAAATGCATACCGATAAGTCGGTCTTGCCCAAACCATCGCCGTGTTTTTTTTTGGGTGCCGCCAAGCGGCGACCCCTCGGTCGTCATCCCCGCATTTTACCAGTGCGGCGGACTCTTTCTCTTAACATAGACAGCACAACTGTCTTTACACGGCGTAAGCGGAAACGGAGGAAAATTACAATATGGAAACCGTGGTATACAATGTTACGATATTCGGCATCAACCTTAAGCTGAAGCCCGTCGCTTTCACAATAGGCGGCTGGAGCGTTTATTGGTACGGCATCATAATTGCGCTGGGCTTTGCCCTTGCCCTCGTTTATGCCTGGAGGAACTCAAAACGCCTCGGCGTCAACTTTGACCGTCTTTTGGATGTCGTCATCGTCACGGTGCCGCTTGCAATACTCAGCGCCCGCGCGTATTATCTTATCTTTGACCCTAACGGGAACGGCATCACGAGCTTCAAACAGTTCTTCGGGCTTGACGGTAAGGGCTTTTCGGGGCTTGCGATCTACGGAGGCGTTATCGGCGCCGTTGTTGTCGGCGGAATAATGTGTTATATAAGAAAGGTCAATGTTCTTTGTGCCTTTGATATTGCCTCGGTGGGATTTCTCATCGGGCAGGGCATCGGCAGATGGGGCAACTTTATGAATCAGGAGGCTTTCGGAAGTGCCACCGGCAGCTCCTGGTGGGGAATGACAAGCGAAAATGTCGCCGCCGAATTGGGCGAGGGCGTGCTGGCGCATCCCTGCTTCCTTTATGAATCGATTTGGTGCTTGGGCGGAGCGGTGCTTCTTCACTTTATCAGTAAAAAGCGGGCGTTCAAGGGTGAGATCGCACTTTGCTACTGCGTTTGGTACGGCGTCGGCAGAACGGTCATCGAAGGCTTGCGCACCGACAGTCTGTATCTCTTCGGCAGTTCGATCCGCGTTTCTCAGGCACTCTCGGCACTCCTTGTCATATTCGGAGCCGTTATGCTCACTATCGGATTCAAAAAGCGCAAGACCGAGGAAAAGGACGCCCGATATCACAATGTGTTCGGCGAAATGTCCGATACGGTCATGGCCGCAGAGGGCGTCGACACGGGTAATGCGATCGACACCGATGATACGACCGTCACAAACGATGCAACCGACGCAAATGATGCAACCGACGCAAAAGACGCAACCGACACTATTGATGCGGTCGGTACGGGCGAAACAGACGGCGTCGGCGAATCCGACGAAACGGGCGAAACTTCTCAAAACGAAAAGGCGGAATAATTACAATGGGAAATATAATCGACGGCAAAGCTATTGCCGCAACCGTCAAGGCGAAGGTCGCCGAGGAGGTATCTCTCCTTAATGATCGGGGCGTTACGGTGACCCTTGCGGTCATAATCGTAGGAAACGACCCCGCCTCGGAGGTATATGTAAGAAATAAGGAAAAAGCCTGCAAAGAGGTGGGCATCGTCTCAAAAAAATATGCTTTGCCCGCCGACACATCCCAAAACGAGCTTGAGGCTTTGATAACAGAGCTCAACGGGGACCGCGGGGTCGACGGAATACTCTGTCAGCTGCCTCTGCCGAAGGGGCTTGACGCCTCCCGCGTCATCAACCTTATCTCGCCCGAAAAGGATGTTGACTGCTTTAATCCCGTCAATGTCGGAAGGCTCGTCGCAGGCAACGGCGTTCTGCTCCCTTGTACTCCGTCGGGAGTTATGGAGATGCTGAAAGCAAGCGGGGTCGAGTTGTGCGGAAAGCGTGCGGTCGTGATCGGAAGGTCGGACATTGTGGGAAAGCCGATGGCTCTCATGCTCCTTAAAGCGAATGCCACCGTGACCGTTTGCCACTCAAAAACGGCGGACCTTACCGAAATAGTGAAGGAAGCAGACATCGTTGTCTCGGCAGTCGGTAAAATAAATACGGTAACGGGGGATATGCTCAAAAAAGACGCGGTCGTCATTGATGTGGGAATGAACCGCAACGCCGAGGGTAAACTCTGCGGAGATGTCGATTTTGCCTCGGCAGAGCCGCAATGCTCGGCGATTTCGCCCGTACCGGGCGGCGTGGGACCGATGACAATAGCGATGCTCATGAAAAATACCCTTACCGCGGCAAAGGCAAAGATCTGAAGTCCCGAAAAACAGAAGGAAGTGTAAGACATGAAAAAACGGATCGTCGCTTTTTTTACGGCGCTCTTGCTTTGTGCCATTATGCCGATATCGCTTGTCGGTGCCGCAGGTTATTCGGTTGAGGATATTAAATTCAGTCTTCCCGATGATATCATCCTGCTGACCTCGGGCAATCTTTCGTCGCACTCAAAAGAAGTCAAGGCGCTCGGTCATACGACCGCTTCTCTTAAAAAGGCAATGGCTGAAAAGCAGATATATGCCATCGGCGTGGATGAAAGCAACACCGAACAGTATATGATCCGCATAACCGAAACGCAGTTTTCCGAACAGGTCGGCTCTCTTTCGGGTCTTAACGACGAAGCCCTCGCCGCAGTAAACCGCGAAATGTTTTCCTCCAACGCATCAATAAGAAAAGTAAACGAAACCGTCTACTTTTCGACCGTCACATATACCGAAGGTGTAAGCTTTAAGACATATCAATATGTAACCCTGAACAACGGGAAGATATATTCCTTCACATATTACGGAAATGAAGAAGGGAAGATGACCGATTTTATGTCGGGCGTGACCGTGAAAGAGAAGGGGAGCGGCAAGAGCCTCGGCGAGACGGTCACGCTTGTCGCACTGGCGGTCATTATGGTGGCGTCTGTCGTTGCAATGTTCTTCATCGGCGCCTCGGTGGTCAGGGACATCCGGGCGGGGCGGCCCGAATCGGGTGACGGCAGCGAAGGCATATTCACAATAAAACGAAGAAAAAAATAAACCGAACGATCCGCCGACGGCGCACCCTGCGCGCCGTCGGCTTTTTTTTTTGCTTCTGATGCTTTCGTTTTGTACGCAAAA
>CAUCSW010000103.1 GCA_958445555.1 uncultured Clostridia bacterium
CGGAGGGGTGGGAGAACGCCGAGACGGTGTTCGGCACCTCACCGAGCGGCAATGTACTAACTCTGCCGCCGTTCGGTTATTCGATACTCAAAAAAATAATATGAATCTCGGCTCGGTTGCCGTATTTTTTGGGAAACATTGCTGCAATGTTTCCTTTTTTTATACGTATTTTCAGGATGCAAAAATAAAAAAAGGAGATAATGCAATGAAAAATATCATTGTAAACATCGGCACCGACGGCAGCGTTTCATGCAGCGATGATATGCTCGGCAACTGCGGAGAGCATAACTGTACCGCACTGAAGCTTATTGTTCTTGATCCGTCTTTGACTGATTGCGATTTCTTCAGGGTATGGATCGGCGACAGATACAGTGAAAGGCTGACGGTTGAAAACGGCACGATAGAGTACACTGTACCGCAGGATGCGCTTATGCCGCCTGAGGTGGATATGCAGCTTTGCGGCTATCGCATAAACGACGGAACCGTTTGCTACATCGCAAAATCCGCCAAGGTAAAGTTTAAGGTCGATACATCCGTTTGCAGCAGAATGCTCGGCAAAAACGCAGTCGAACCGTTTGAAGCATACAGTCTTGAATGCGGAAAGGCGGCGGATCTTGCTTACAAGTCGTCCGAAAGTGCGGCGGCATCGGCAGCGGAGGCCAAAGAGGCGGAGCAGTCGGCAGCGGCAAGCAGTGCTGCAGCGGCAAGCAGCAGAGCGGCTGCCGAGAGTGCGGTTGCGGAGATATCGCAAAAGTCCGAAAACATAATAAATGCAGTGAATTCGGGCAGCGTTTCCCCTGCGCTCGTCGAGCAAAAAAGCAATGCCCAAATGCGTTTTTGGGTGGGCACAAGAGCGGAATTTGCACAGATAACCGCTCCCGAAAACAACACGCTTTATCTGTTCACCGATGACAAAAGCTACACAGAGCTCAAAACGGAGGTCAAGACCGAAGTTGTGACCGAGGTGAATGAGGGGCTTGATGCAAAAATCGACCAAAGGATCGCCGAACAGAAAAACCTGACAGGGATTCTTAATGCGGTGTATCCCGTCGGCTCTGTCTATATCAGTGTAAACGATACTTCTCCCTCCCAGCTTTTCGGCGGGACATGGGAAAAGATGAAGGATCGCTTTCTGCTCGGCTCCGGCGATACATACAGCATGGGCGCAACGGGCGGTGCCGCAACCGTCACGCTCAGCGTGAACCAGATGCCGAAGCATAAGCACAGCAATGTCATTTACACTGCAGGCGGCAGCACCAGCGGCGGAATACTGTCATTTTCGGAATCCGGTTCGGGCGGCGGCAGCGCTTATAACACAAATGAGACCGGCGGCGATCAGGCGCACGAAAACATGCCGCCATACATAGTCGTTTCAATGTGGAAGAGAACCGCATAAGGAGGATAATATGGCATACTTGAACGGAAATGAAATACTTTTCACCGCAGGTGCCGCTGGCATTGTGAATATCGATGATACCCCGACCGAGCACAGCACGAACCCCGTAAGCTCGGGCGGCGTGTATAACGCGGTGAGCGGGATCGACAAATGGGACACCATCGATGATATCACGCTTGAGGAAAGCGTAGGTTACTATTTGAAGCAGTTCGGAAAAAAGTATCGCAAGATACAGATAAGAATGGAGATTACTGCGGATACGACAGACTTCACAAAATCCGGCAGACTGAACGGTATTGCGTACCAGGGAGGCACAACAACATACATTTTTCAGGATCAGGGCGGTTGGCTTCCGCGTGACGGCCTGGCAAAGATCATCCTGATCAATATCGAAATGAAGGGCAAATATTGCTGCAGCGAGGTGCTCAACTATTCGGCGGTTAACATTGATGTGGCGTCCAGATACTTGGCGGTGGCAGGCAGCGTATGGCACAGGGATTCCAATATGGGCGTCGCTCTGTCGGAGGACAGCCTTGACGGCATAAAAATCACATTCCTTAACAACGAATACCCGATACCCGCGGGAACGCGAATAATTGTGATGGGGGTTGAAAGCAATGAAATGCTATGATAACGGCGTATATCGCGAAATGACCGAGACCGAGATAATGGAAATTGCGGAAAGTGCCGAACTCACGGCTGCCCAACGCATAAATTATCTGAAACTGAAGCTTTCAGAGACCGACTATAAAGCAATAAAATATGCGGAGGGTTTGATAAGCGACGAGGATTATGCGACCGTGAAGGCGGAGCGACAGGACTGGCGTAATGAGATCAACGCTCTTGAGGCGGAAGTTTCCATTCGAAACGGATCAACGACGGATTCCGTGAAAGGCGGCGAAAACTGATGGAGTCGCTTTACGCTTCGATCGCCACCGGCGTGATGACATTGATAGGCACGGTCATAACATGCCTTGCCACCGCAAAAAGGACCGATCAGAATATGAGAATAAATCAGGCGGTCTTTGACACGAGAATAGAAGAACTCACTCGCGAGGTCAGAGAACATAACACGCTCGCCACAAGGGTGCCTGTGGTCGAAGAACAGGTGCGTTCACTTGAACATAGAATGAATAATGTAGAGAAGAAAAGGAAAGGAAGTGTCGAAAAATGAAGGAAGTGTTCAAAAAGCTGGCGAGCGTCAAGAGTATTGTGACCCTTATTCTTACGATCGTTTTTGCGATTCTGAGCATTGCGGGAACCGTCAGCGGCGAACAGTTTTTGATGATCTTTACAACTGTCATCGCCTTTTATTTCGGAACCCAACATGAAAGAAGAGGGAATGTAACAAATGGCGAAAAACAATAAAGGACTTGTTGCTTACGCAAAGCAGGCGCTCGGGCTTCCGTATTGGAACGGCACATTCGGTCAGATTGCGGACGAGGCACTCTACCGCCAAAAGAAGGCTCAACTGCCGAGTCAGTATACCGCGTCGGATTTTCCGTCACAGTACGGTAAAGTGGTCCATGACTGCGCAGGTCTTATAAAGGGCTATTTTTGGAAGGAAAGCTTTACCTCGGGATATGTATATCAGTCGAACGGACTGCCCGATATAAACGAAGAGGGCATATACAATATGTGCCGCGAAAAGGGCAGTATCTCTTCAATGCCTGATGTTGAGGGTATGCTGGTATTCAAGTTTTCGGGCGGCAGACCTTACCATGTCGGCGTATATGTCGGAGACGGATATGTCATAGAGGCAAAAGGACACGCCTACGGCGTCGTGAGATCCCGCGTCGGAGAATGGCATATGTGGGCAAAGCTTCCCATAATGGAGTATGTCGCGGACACTCCCGACGAATCGGCTGATGAAAAGGCCGACAAAGGAGCAGACAACAGCGGAAACAGCGGCAAAAACGGTAACGCGACAAGACCTGCTTTCAGTGAGTCTGTTTATGAATGGCAGAAGAGTGCGACCGCCGACGGATTCGGATTTGAAAACTACGGCTGCGACGGCGAGTGGGGCAGCGAATGTGAATTCGTGGCAAAGCTCGCGCTTGTCCAGCAGTGGAGCGACGGGAAATACAGGTATCCGAACATCACCAAGCTCGCGCAGAGACTTATGGGGATGCCGGCGAAGGAGTGCGACGGATACTGCGGCCCCAAAACAACGGCGAAGATCAGGGAGTACCAAAGGTCGGTGGGACTCTCGCCCGACGGCGGTATCGGTGTTCTGACCTGGAAGAAGCTTCTGGGCGTAAAATAACAAGCAATTCCAAACAAGGGAACGCGGCTCTGCCGCGTTCTTTTTCTTTTTTTGAAGTGTGTCAAAAGCGAGGGGCGGCATCGGCGCGCCGGGCAAAATCTGTTACTATCCTGTTATTAACTTGTTACTAATTGCAGCCGCAAACGATCGACTTTTATCCGAACGAAACCAAACAATCTCCTAAAAAACATTGTGCTTCATGCTATTGCAAATTGAACAAAACTGTTA
>CAUCSW010000104.1 GCA_958445555.1 uncultured Clostridia bacterium
CAAAACGAGCGGAAAACGATCTCCGCTATTATAAGACGGATAAACTGCCGTTTGTTCCGGATAACGAAAAGGACCGCACCGAGCGGTGCGCAGAAATATTCGAAATGCAGGTCGCGGGACTCAAAAAGAGGCTTGATGTCACGGGCGCCGCGCCCGTTATCGGAGTGTCGGGCGGTCTTGATTCGACCCTTGCGTTATTGGTCTGCACCGAGGCGGTCAAAAGATCGGGCGGCGATGTATCAAGGGTGACGGGTATCACAATGCCGTGTTTCGGAACCACCGATCGTACCCATAATAACTCGGTGGAGCTCATGAGGACCCTCGGGGTCACCGCGGTCGAAATACCGATAGGCGAAGCGGTCAAGCAGCATTTTCGCGATATAGGACACGACGGCGTGACCACCGATCTGACCTACGAGAATTCTCAGGCGAGAGAACGCACCCAGGTGCTCATGGATTATGCAGGCAGGATAGGCGGTCTTGTGGTGGGAACGGGTGATTTGAGCGAGCTCGCCCTCGGCTGGTGCACCTATAACGCCGATCATATGAGTATGTACGGCGTCAACTGCGGGGTCCCGAAGACCCTTGTGAGATGGATGATAGACAGCCTCGTGAAAAGCAATACCTTTTCAGAAAGCAACGAGGTCTTAAAGGATATCCTTGACACGCCCATAAGCCCGGAGCTTCTGCCTCCCGATGCAGAGGGTAAGATCGCCCAGCAGACCGAAGAAATAGTAGGACCGTATGCGCTCCATGACTTCTTTTTATATAATACCGTCCGATACGGATTCACCCCCGAAAAGGTGTTCTGCCTTGCGTCGCGGGCATTCGGGGAGGATTTTGAGCCCGCAGTCATAAAAAAGTGGCTGATCGTTTTTTACCGCCGCTTTTTTACTCAACAGTTCAAAAGAAGCTGCCTGCCGGACGGCGTCAAGATCGGCAGCATCTGCCTGTCGCCCCGCGGCGATTGGCGTATGCCGAGTGATGCGTCTGCGGCGGAGTGGATAAAAAGAGCCGAACAATTATCGGTAAAGTGAGGTAAGGCATTTATGTCGGAAAACAAGACAAACGATCTTGCGGAATACACGGATTTTGCGGTTAAAAAAGCGGTCGAGATCCTCGCGATCGACAGTCCGACCGGGTACACCGAAAGGGCGGCAAATTGGGTAATGACCGAGTTCCGTGCCCTCGGAGCCGAGGCGTGTATGACTGCAAAAGGCGGAGTCATCGTAAAGCTTAACGAAGGAAAAAGCGCCGAGGATGCGCTTTTGCTTGAAGCTCACACCGATACCCTCGGGGCAATGGTCGCAGAGATAAAATCGGGCGGCAGGCTGAGACTCACCCCGCTGGGTGGAATGTGTCCCCAGAACGGAGAAGCCGAAAATGTGCGTATTTACACGAGAGACGGCAGGGTATATGAGGGAACAATGCAGCTCTGCAACGCCTCCGTCCATGTGAACGGGCAATATAATAAGACCGAGCGCAATTTTGATACCACCGAAATAGTTATAGATGAAAATGTCGGCAGCGCGGACGAAGTGAGGGCGCTCGGCATTGAGGTCGGTGATATCGTCTGCTTTGACCCGAGAACAAGGGTCACCGATTCGGGCTATATAAAAAGCCGATTCCTTGACGATAAACTCTCGGTGGGTATACTTCTGGGTCTTACAAAGCTGCTCAAAGACGGAAGGATAGTCTCGGACCGCAGGATATATGCACATATAACCGTTTATGAGGAGGTCGGCCACGGCGGAGCAGGTTCCGTGCCCAAGGGAGTGACCGAAATAGTAAGCGTTGATATGGGCTGCGTGGGAGACGGTCTCGGCTGCACCGAACGCAAGGTATCGATATGCGCAAAGGACTCGGGCGGACCTTATAATTATGATCTGGTGGGCAGACTTGTCGCGGCTGCAAAACGCGAGGGTGCGGATTACGCGGTCGACGTCTACCCTCATTACGGCTCGGATGCGGAAGCGACGCTTCACGCGGGCGCCGATGTCCGCCACGGTCTTATAGGTGCGGGGGTCTACGCAAGCCACGGTTATGAGCGCAGCCATATCGACGGGGTGCGCAACACCTTAAAACTGCTCAAGGGCTTTGTGAGCCGCGCCGAAACCGAGAAATAACGGGCTGCACCGAAACTGCACAACCGCTGAATTACCGACTGCCGCCAAACCGCGGAACGACAAAAACAGCACAAGGATCTTAAGGCGGCAAACCGCACAAAAGCCGCCGAAAACGCGAAAGATACCGAAGACCGAGGTTGTCGTCGGCTTTGTCGATACATATAAAAGGAGGTAGGGCGAATGAAGGATATATATTTGCCGAAGAAAATAAAGGCAGCCGTTTTTGCGGCGGCACTTATCGCGATGGTGCCGTTTATGGTCATCACCTGCGGATTTGAGGGTGCGGATGCTGCGGCGGTGGGAATCGCTTTCGGACTTATTTATGCCGTCGCGGCGGCAATATTGATCCTTTCTCGCAGCACCGACAGAATATCATCATTTTTGTTTGCCCTCTTTGCCCTCTCCGCGCTCGTGTATATCAGGGTGATGCTCCTTTACTATCGCTCGGGTGACTATAACAATTTTCTTGTGCATTGGGTCGGCGATATGCGCGGAATGTCGGCGGCGGAGGCAATGAGAACCCCCATCGGCGACTATAATATGCCCTATATGTATCTGTTGTTGTTCATTTCGAGAATGCCCTGCGACGATATTATATTGATAAAAGCCTTCTCCTGCCTGTTCGATGTGCTTCTCGCTTGGGCGGTGATGCTCACGGTCGGTCATCTTACCGGCAGTAAAACAAAATCGCTGGTCTCGTTTTTTGCTCTGCTCGCACTTCCCACGGTCACGCTCAACGGGGCAATGTGGGGTCAATGTGACGCAATATATGCATTCTTCTGCGTCCTGACATTTTACCTCCTGCTCAAAAAAAGAGGTTCGCTTGCGATGCTCGCCCTCTCGGCGGCATTTTCGGTAAAGCTCCAAACGGTGTTTATTTTTCCCGCCGTCATCTGCTGCCTTTTTACCAAAAAACTTCGCTTTCGCGACCTTGTCTGGTTCCCCGCGGGCTTTGCGGCGGCGTCACTGCCGGCGCTTATTGCGGGCAGGAGCTTTGCGGATACATTTATGATCTATATAAATCAGACGCAGAACTACGCAAGCCTTGATATGAACTGCCCGACCGTTTTCCGCTTTGTTTATAATGTGGAATTTGACAACTTTAACGCCGTCGGGATAATGCTCGGAGGGCTTGCCGCGCTGACGGTCGTCTATGCCGGCTGGCGGCTGCGCCGTCGAACCGACGGGATCACAATGCTCAAACTGTTTTGCCTCTCGGCAATATCGGTGGTCTACTTCCTGCCGCGTATGCATGAGAGATATTATTTCCTTGCCGATGTCTTTACCTTGATGTTGGTTTTCGCTGAGTTTAAGCTCTGGTATGTGCCCGCGGCCACGGTCCTCTCATCGTTTGTAGCTTATGCGTATTATCTGTTCGGCGGTGTGACACTGATCGATTACAGATGGTTGTCGCTGGGACTGCTTGCCGTTCAGGGAGCGCTGCTTTATAACCTTTGCCGCACGGACGGGGGCGTCGAAAGCCGCCGCGTGAGGGCGGGGACGGAACGCCTCATTGGCGCGGGAGACGAAAGCTACGCCTGCGCGGAAAACGGTGCCGATGCAGAAAGCAGCGCTGATACGGAAACCGGCATTGCCACGGAAAGAGGTGCCGATGCAAAAGCCGAAAGCCGCGCAAGTTTCAAAAACTGACCGTTTCGGGAACCGACATCACGGAGAAAAAGGGGGCTTGAGGGTCGATGGTCCATATAGGCAACAGTTGGGATGAACGACTCAAGGATGAATTTAACAGCGA
>CAUCSW010000105.1 GCA_958445555.1 uncultured Clostridia bacterium
ACAATGAAAATAATAACAAAACGCTTGGCAAAACCCGAACAACATAAAGCAGCGCACAAAGCCGCCGTGCCGACCGTTATAAAGACGGTCGGCACGGCGGCGCATATTATCCGAGAAGTATTCCGTTCGACATAAAATGAGTGTTTTTTGTTACGAATTAGGGCGCATCCGTGTGACAGGTCAAAGATAAAATAAATCCACTGTTTCCGCTACTACGTGTCCCGCACCGCCCTATACCAAAAGTCAAAATTCACCTTTGTACTCTGCCGGAGCCGTCCCCTTCGGCAAGCTTTTTTACTTCATCAACGCTCACATGGTTGAAGTCCCCTTCGACCGAATGCTTATGGCACGATGCCGCGACCGCAAACTCTATTCTTTCCTGCGGTGCCATGCCCATCATCGAGGAATAGATCAATCCGGCTCCGAAACTGTCTCCGCCGCCGACGCGGTCAACTATATGTATCTTATACTGCTTGCTGAAATAGCATTTACCGTCGGTATAGAGCATAGCAGCACCGATCTGAATCCGAAACGCGACACGAGCTGCTCGGCAACGCTTTTGTATCCCTCACTGTTCACGGCGCCCTTGCTGACATCCGTGCCCTCGGAGCTTATACCGAACACATCCGAGGCGTCCTCTTCGTTTGCAATGCAGACATCCACATATTGCATCAGCTCCGACATAACCTTACCCGCTTTTTCTCTCGACCAAAGCTTTTTACGATAATTAAGGTCGCAGCTCACGGTGATATTGCGTTCCTTTGCCGCTTTACATGCCTCAAGGCATATCCGAGCTACATTATCTCCGAGTGCGGGAGTGATCCCCGTGAAATGGAACCAATCTGCTCCGTCAAAGATACTGTCCCAGTCAAAGTCCGATGCATCGGCTTCGGCTATTGCGGAACCGGCTCTGTCATATATGACCTTTGACGGGCGCTGGCTTGCGCCTTTTTCAAGGAAATAGATACCGACTCTGTCGCCGCCGCGGGCAATGTTTGAGGTGTCTACACCGTAGCGTCTCAGCTCATTGACTGCCGCCTGACCTATTTCATGGGTAGGAAGCTTTGTAACAAACGATGCATCGATTCCGAACTCGGCAAGCGACACCGCAACATTAGCCTCACCGCCGCCGTATGTGGCGCCGAAGCGGTCGGCCTGAACAAATCTGTAATACCCCTCGGGTGCAAGTCTCAGCATAATTTCTCCGAATGTTACTGCTTTCATTTTTCCGTATCTCCTATCATTTATCTTTTCTGATCGCCATCTTATGCGGACGAAGAATTCGTGTCTTACTTATTTTTCCGAAACAAGATGTATCGCGAATCCGCCAATCTCGCCTTTTATGTATATGAAGGTCAGTTTACCGTCGGCATCATACTTTGCGGACTCATAGTCAAGCTCGATTCCCTTTCTTTCCAGATACGCCGCGGCTCGGTCAACGCTCAACGCGGATATCGCGATGTGGCCGTTTTTGCCCTTGCCCATGCTTTTCATTATCTCAACGGGTCCAACAAAGACCGACTTTGTACGCTCATCCCTGTCGTATCCGAGGGTGCTCGCAAAGCTCGCCGCCGTCGACTCTGCCGACGCCTCATCCGCACAGTTCACACCGATGTGTGCAAGCTTGAAGCCGAGCATCTTTTTGACTGCTTCGGCGGTCATACGCTTGATCTCGTCAAATGAATGAGACGCGATAAGGTCGGCAGGCACCATCCAGCTGCCGCCGCAGCAGAGTATCTTTTTGAAAGATAGCCATGTGTTCATATTATCAGGATTTATACCGCCCGTGGGCATAAACATCAGCCCCGAATAAGGAGCAGACATTGCCTTTACCATTTTAAGTCCGCCGGCTGCTTCCGCAGGGAAAAATTTCACAGCGTCAAGTCCCAGTGCGATCGCCGTTTCCGCCTCGCTCGGTGTCGCTATTCCGGGCATAACGGGATATCCCTTTTTAATACAGTGACCGACGACATCGGTATTGAGTCCAGGGCTGACTATAAATTCCGCTCCCGCCTTCACGGCCCTGTCCGCCTGCTCGGGTGTCAGAACCGTTCCCGCACCTATCAACATTTCAGGGCGGCGCTCTTTCATTTCTTTAATAGCGTCCGCGGCGGCATCGGTACGGAATGTGACCTCCGCACATGGCAGACCGCCGTCACACAACGCATCGGCGAGGTCTCCCGCATCATCGGCATTGTTTATCTTCACAACGGGAACGATGCCCATAAGACCGAGTTTTTTCAAAGTTTCATTCATAGAATATCATCCTTTTAACTGAATAAGATCTTAGGATTCGCGGTATTTACACGGTTTTTCTGTCATTCATGACCGAACGCGAGGGGAAACAAAACATCCATATGTGATCTGTATATGATTATAGCGCGTCCGAGAAAATACTACTATATATAAAAAAGCGGATAAATATTGAAAAAATGCGCATTCCGTATAGTGCACATCCTCTGCTCGGTAAAACAAGATCATCATTTCTCGCCTCCCTGCTGAGGTAAGTAAGAGGACGCGATAAAAAAAGAATTAAAGAATCCTCAAAAAACACTTGATTTTTGGATGACGAGAACTTATAATATATTAGCGTTGTTCGCGAACACGGAACAACCGATATATCGACCGCATGGAGATGTCGCGTAGCTGGTCGAGCGCGCACGATTGGAAATCGTGTAACCGTTAAAAGCGGTTCGAGAGTTCGAATCTCTCCATCTCCGCCAGAAAACGACAGATTCCGACAGGAATCTGTCGTTTTCAACTAAATCCACCCTTGCGGGTGGGTGAAATATTGCTTTGCAATATGAAATACGCCTGCGGCGTGTGAAATTCGCCTCGACGGCGAGTGGGTGGATTTAATTTCACTTGATGCGATAGCATCAAATTTCACAATTTACGGAGTAAATTATTTCACCGTGAGCGTAAGCGAACGATTTCACTAAAAACGAACGGTTATGTAAGGGTTCGAATTCATACGTAAACTGCCGAAAATATCTTTTTCGTAGCCCATAGACAACGATCGGCAAGCATCATTCGATGCTTGCCGATCGTTATTTTTTCACTTTGCAGCCGAGCTGCGTTGTTTTGGTGTCTGATACCGTATTCGTATTGACAAAAAAGAAAAACGAATATATAATGTACAAAAATACGGTTGTAAAATCAACCGATGTATTAAGGAGGTAAAATCAGTGAAAACTACACACGGTATTTTTTCAAGATCGGCAGCTGCAGCGCTGTGCTTTATCATGATTCTTTGTTCCGCTGCCTGCACTTCCTCGAAGGAACTTATGACAGAATTCAAATATTCCTTTAACTGTACAGATTGGACTGTTCCGAAAACAGATGACGAGCCTTTTAAGGATATAAGCGAAATACCGTCCAACAGCGGAAAAATCGTTTATTTTAACATCGAAAACCGTGAGTCAACACCTATAAATTACAGTCTTAAGCTTACAATGACCGAAGGTACGGCAGGAAGCGCAGAATTCGGATACATCGTTCCCGTTCAGGCCGCATACGAATCTTTAGGTTCCGCAGTCAGAGACATTTCCGAATCAAAACCGCTTGATTCGGGATATGTTTTTTCAAGCACACTTGAAGCCAATAAATCCGTCACCGTTGCACTTGTGTTGTATTGCGCAGCAGGCACTGTCGGTGCCGAATCAAAGTTGAGCATTTCGTATGAAGCCGCTGCCGTTTCCTAATCAAATTAATCACTGAAAGCTGCCGTCGAATTCTCCGCAGAGTTTAAAACGGCATAACAAAAGAAGAGCAGGCGAAAGCCTGCTTTTTTTATAAATCGGCGGGCACTTCACGGCGGCATTACCGCCGCTTCGTGTTGTGCAACAAT
>CAUCSW010000106.1 GCA_958445555.1 uncultured Clostridia bacterium
CGAAGAATTCAACCTTGCCGAAGTCGAACCTTGCACTGACGGGTAAGCTCTCTCCTTCGTTCAGGAATATCCTGTTAAGATCGAGAACCATACACATCACCTCAAATTGTCACAAAGTATATTATATATACTGTTTCACGCTTTGTCAAGCGTAATTGTCCATTTTTCGGCTAAATTTTACCGAGCGGCGCCCGTCGGCGCGCGCATTCGTGCGCGGCGGTGGGCGGAGAGCCGCGGGAGGGTTTTGCAGTCGGGAGGCACCCGTCGGCGCGCAGGGTGCGGCGGTGGGCGGCAATAGGAAGTGCATTTTAAAACGGCTGCCGCGCGAACTGTTTCGCGCGGCAGCACATTATCGGCCTGCCTGACTTCGATCGCAAAGTGTTAGATCGTCAGCCTGCTTTTCTTATATCCGTCATTTTGTATTCGGTTTCGAATTTTCGAAGTCCCGGCTCCAAAAGTGACATCGTACGGTTATAGGAGTTGTTTGCAAGTGTCGGTCCGTTTTCGACCGCAGACAGATTAAACGAGGTCGAAAAGTCCTTTGACTTATCAAGAGGAATTATCTGATAGTGACGGATGCCGTCCTGCCAATAAAGGTTCACCCATGTGGGCATGGCGTCTATCGCCGAGACGATGACCTCGCCGTTTCCCTTCTTTGTAAAGGACACGGAGAATATCACACCGTCTTCACTTGCACCGTTCGCAACGCAGGGAAAAGCCTTTCCCGTGTTTTTCATTTCATGAATGCGCTGATTTGAGACCGCATTTCCCGTTGAGTAAATGCACACCGTCTGCTTTCCGCTGACATTTGAAGAGATTATGTCGATCGGTTCTATTACATGCGGATGTCCGCCGACTATGACATCCACGCCCAAGTCACACATCTTTTGCGCTATCGCCTTTTGGATTCCGTCCGGCTCCTGATGGTACTCGTTGCCCCAATGTATGTAGAGCATGATCGCCTCGGCGCCGTCGGCATACATCAAGTCGATGTTCGCTTTCATATCCGCATAGAATTCCTCAAGATGATTTGCGGAAAACATATTTACATGATTTGCATCCTCCGGCAGCATACTTCTGCCGTTCAGAGAGTAGTTTGTGAGGTTTCCCGTCTGGTATGTATAGTTTATCATACCTATTTTTACGCCGCCGACATCAGCCACGAGGTACTTTTTATCGCCGTCGTAGTAGCTGCCGGTAAAGCTTAGTCCCTTTTCGGTAAGCACATCCCTTGTTCGGCGCAGCCCTGTGCTGCCGGTATCGTACGAATGGTTGTTTGCGGTGAGCACCATATCAGTTCCTGACGCAATAACGGCATCTGCAAATGCATCGGGGCAGTTGAAGGTAGAGCCGTTGCCGACATAACCGCAATAATTGCCTCCGAATGTGACTTCAAGGTTACCGACGAAGTAATCGAATTTGCCGTAGTACTCGGACACATACTTAAAAATATCGTTAAAATCGTAGCTGCCGTCCGCTTTTTTATAAGAGGTTATTATCGGTGTATGTATAAGGAAGTCTCCGGTCGCGCCGACCGTCACCGTTATCGGATCCGGTTCCGGCGGAGGGGCACTCGACTGCTCGCTGCTGCTTAACGATGAATTACCAACCGTGCCGCAGGAGCAGATGCAAAGGGCAATCAGCAACGCCGAAAGCAGCGTCAAAGGCGATTTTGAGCGTCTTGTCTTCATTTTAACCTCCTATTACGGATGTGAGTGAAACATCCGAAGGATATATAAGGGTGGCGTAGATCTTTCCCGACAGGAAGTAGAAAGTAAGGGTGTAGCTGCCGAAATTATAGGTCTGGGAGAGGCGGTCGCCCGCATCGGAACCGTAGACCGCAGCAGCCTCGGTGGGGGTTGCGGTAGCGGCGGGCTGACCGAGGTATGCAGCCATTTCGTCCGGAGTTGCACTTTCCTTTATACCGTAGGTCTGCTCGCTCGTCAAGACTCCGACAACCTTATAGGTATCTTTGTCTATATAGTATTTTGTCTTTCCTCCGATAAGAGTATAGAATCCGCCTTTGTCCTCAAATTTAAGCGAATCATCACCCAGAAACTGGGCGCGCACATCGCCCATTACATTGCCTAATCCGAGGGTGAATCCGGAGATCCGTCCCTCCGATGCATACTGCGAAATGTTGACATCCGTCACGGGAGCATTTGCATTGGTTGCACTGTTTTTGTTATCGCTGCCCGTGTCGGTATTTCCGCCCGCGCAGGCGCAAGCGGCAAACATCAGCACGCACAGACTGAGAAAAACTGATAAAAATTTTTTCATTCTATTTTACCTCGTTACCGTATTTTACGAGCAATCTCTCGCGCTCGTCCCACAACTTCTGCGAAAGGTCAACATAATAGTTATGGGGTTTTTCAAAACGCTGGACTTCGTCCCACAGTGTATCAACCTGATCGCGGCAGTACTTCTGAATCTCCTTAACCGAGGGAGAGTCATATACTCTTTCGCCTTTGTCGAACACCTTTACTCTCAGCTTTTTGGCGGTGAAATCGGTTACCACCTTGCGTTTCCAGGTATGGACGGGATCGAATATTTCATAGGGCTTTGAGGAATCGATAACCTCGTCGTGCATTGTTATTACATCGGCTATCGCCTTGCCGGTCAGTCTGTCATAAAGTCTCCAGCATTCCTTAAAGCAGGGGACGGTTATTTTGGCGATGTTCTCGCTGATCTTTATCTTCGGTTCGATAACACCGTCTTTTTCTATCTCTTCGACCTTGTACACTCCGCCGAACACCGCCTCGCTCGATGCGGTTATCAATCTTTCGCCGACGCCGAAGGAATCGACCTGCGCGCCCTGAATGATCATATCGCGGATAAGATATTCATCAAGCGAATTGGAAATGCAGATCTTGCAATCGGGATATCCGGCATCGTCAAGCATTTTTCGGACCTTTTTGGTAAGGTAGGTTATGTCTCCGCTGTCTATTCTGATGCCCTTGGGGCGGTATCCGCGCGGCTTCAGGACATCGTTAAACACCTTTATTGCGTTGGGAATACCCGATTTTAATACATTATAGGTATCAACGAGAAGTGTACAGTTATCGGGATAGCACTCTGCGTATGCCCTGAAAGCGTCATACTCACTGTCGAACAGTTGTACCCAGCTATGCGCCATGGTCCCGAGAGCGGGAATGTCAAATGCCTGACCCGCTTTAACGCAGGCAGTTCCGACGCATCCGCCTATATATGCAGCCCTTGCGCCGTAGACTGCCGCGTCATAACTGTGCGCTCTTCTTGAACCGAACTCCATAACCGCGCGTCCCGCTGCGGCTCTGACTATTCTGTTCGCCTTTGTAGCTATGAGCGACTGATGATTTATAGTCACCAGAACCATCGTCTCGATCATCATCGCCTGAACGGCGGGTCCCTTTACTGTGATAATGGGCTCGCCCGGAATGTCTCATTAAACATCCCCTGCTCCTCCAGATACTTCACATCCTCTTCGGTGAAGTGAAGATTTTCAAGGTACTCGATAAGCTGCTTGAGTCCCGCCATAATTGCAAAGCCGCCGTCATCCGGCACTCTTCTGAAGAACATATCAAAGTATGCGGTCACATCCTGCTTATTTTCGGCAAACAACCCGTTTGACATGGTTGCCTCATAGAAGTCAAAGAGCATTTGCATATTGTTTACCATTGTATTTCCTCCGTTTTTATCTCTCATAAGCCGACTTATACGATCAGGCTGCCTTATGTCGGCCTTTACTGCTCTTCCTTTAAGCTGATCTCGATCCCGAGGTCATCAAGCTGCTTTTTATCTACATTTGCGGGTGCTCCGCTCATAAGCTCGCTTGAATTGGAAACCTTCGGGCAGGCTATAACATCCCT
>CAUCSW010000107.1 GCA_958445555.1 uncultured Clostridia bacterium
TGAGTATTTTGACATTGTCAGCTCCTTAGATTTGCGAATGTTTCGCAAATTCGCAAAGGTAATTATACATCCGACGAAGGTGTTTGTCAAGGCATCGTTTGCAGATGTATATTATTGTTCGCCCGGCGTTTAAGGATCGTATATCATTGCAGGGCGGTCTTTGCTTAATAAGATGATGCCGTGTAAAAGGTATGCCGTGCGGAGCCGCGCCGCGCCGAAGGCGCGGCAAAAACGGGCGGCGCAGTCTTTTTAGTGTGCCCGTTTTTGGAATGTGAATATCTGACTTGGTTGTTAACGAAAGGATGCCCCGCCCGTTCGGGCGACCCTTCGGGTCGCCGCGGCTCCGCATGATTTCGGCCGGTTTCCGTTTGTCCGTAACGGAAAAATGAAAAAGCAAACAAAAAGGCGATATCCCGGCATTAGCGGAGATATCGCGATCACACATCTGTCTTTTTGCGGTCGTTGCGAAGCCTTAGCCGCAGGACCGTTTTTTTGTACAATAAAAGGGGATATTTTCTAAGCGGCAGTATCGCCGTCCAAAGGCGGGAATACAACCTATAGCGGAAACTGTCGCAGGAGACATACTTTCCGCGTTCGTTATAATAGCCTTTGACGACTGCGATTACGCAGCCCTTGGGGAGAGAACGCTCAATTTCCGTTTGAGCGTCACCCGCGAGATCAAAACAGTCATCATATACCTTTATGATGCGGTGAAGAACATATTGACCGTTTTTGCGGCGGTAAAGCAGAATGTCAAGCTTTTACAGTCGACTCGGGTCGCAAGCAGTGAGAACGACATTGTTGTGTCTGTCGCGCCACAAGGGCAGCATACTGTATCCCGTGACGCAAAGTGTGACATCGTCGCCGGACGAGACGATACCTGAGATAACGGGAGAAAGCTCCTTCATCGAGACTGAGGTTACGACCTTTCTCATTTGAGCAGATCAGCCTCTTTGATCTGGGAAATAAACTTGTCCACATCCGCCTCTGCCTGTTCACGGTTTACATCGTATTCATTCAGCATAGCTTCAATGACCGCTTCTTTTTCGATATCCTCTTTCATGAGGTTCCAAATGAAAGCGCCCGTCTCATTGAGTGAAATTATGGTGTTCAAATCTACATTTCCCGAACCGACGGGGACGGCAATATAGGAGTCGACTACCTTTGTGAGCACATAGTTATCTTTGATTTGCATATTTAAAAACACCTTTCATTATAAGGGTAGGATCTTTTTGTGCGAATAAAGCCCAACACCATTATACTATACTCAAAGGATTAAATCAACACCTGACATTTGTTATAATCGCGGGACCTAACTTTTCCGTAATCTGAGTATATGATTCGGGATGTTTTTATCGGCGTGATTCGGAGTTTTTTGAGACCGACTCATTCGGATCTGCTCATTCGGATTTGCTTATTTGTCGGTCTTCATCGCCTTGGCAGCGTCGGTGCTTGAGGCGGTGCCCACTATGCCGTTCTTATCGGCGGCACCTGTCGAATCTGTTTTGTCAGCAGTGCTTGATATATCGGTATCGGCTGCGGCGTCTGCCGTATCGGTCAGGGCGACGGTGTCGGAGTCGGTGACGGCATTTGTGACGGAATCGGTTTCGTATAACTGTCCCTTATCACTGTCCACTGCCGATCTGCCGATCTTTTCCGCGCGGCGCTTTGATATCAAGCGGTATATAAGGATACCGACACCGCTGATAACCGCGGTAAGCCCGAAAACTATTGCAGAGGTGACATAGTTTTTTTGCATAAGCGAGCTCCCCGCAAGAGCCGATGTGAGCCCGGACGGAATTCTCGCAACCGTCGAAATGGGTAAGAACTTTTTTATATCGATCTTTGTCAGACCGGCAAAGTAGGTCAGAAGATCCTTAGGTGTCCCCGGAATGAAGAAGAGAAGGAACATCATAAGCTCGACCTTTTCTTCGCTCTGCATAAATTTAAGGTTGTTCAGCTTGTCCTCCGCAAAGACGATATAGGTGAATTTCTTACCGAATTTTCGCGTGAGCAAAAAGACGCACGCAGAGGCAATGAGGCATCCCGTGAGGCAGAGAACGGTGCCCCAGAACCAGCCGAAAGCATAGCCCGAGAACAACTCGATCGGCTCGCCGGGGATAAGAGCAAAAAACACCTGGAGGATCTGTATTCCGAGAAATATCAGGACACCCGAGAACAGGTTGTCATGTATAAAGGCATTGAATTTTTCGGGTTCTTTCACGGTCGATATCAGCTTCGGACCTATTGCAAATGTTGCCACCGCAAACATGGCGATGAATATTATGATCGAAAGGATGTTGTACAACTTCTGTCGCTTTTTCAGTCTTTCGGAGCCTTCGTTTTGCTTTACCATCGGTCTCATCCTCCTGCCGTTCGATCAGACGGAGTTATAAGGGTATCCGCCCGTGAAGCGGCGCGCCCCGTTATTTAGTGTCGGAGCCTATCCCGTCCGTTGAACGCATTTACTATTATACTGCCCCGAATACAAAAATTCAACAATTCATTATCAGGTTTCGAATATGCTCGTCAAAACACAAAAGACGCGGAAAGGTGACGCCGATAGGCGGCAGGCGGCGAACTTCCGTCATATTTAAGATCAAACCGACCGCAGGCAGCGCCGCGCGCCCTTCCGTGGGAAGGGCGCAAAACGGGCGGCAGAGCGTGATGAAGGAATGAGCTTTAAGGGAAAGGAAGAGATTTTTGAAAAATGAAAATGTATTCTGCCCGTTTACCGCGCCTTCGGCGCGGCGCGGCGCTGCCTGCATTCGGTTTGATCTTCAAGCGGGGCGCTTTCACTTTCTTACTATCACTGTAGGAAATCTTAATCCGTGCGGACGGAATTCCTGCGGCCTGCGTAAAAGGCACCGATAAGGACTGCTTTTTTACCGTTTGCAGCCGATATTCGGTGATTTGCAGTCGATATTTAGTGGTTTGATGTTGACTAAAAAGCATATTTGGTATAAAATACTATAATAAGTAATTTATGCAGTATACTACTAATAATGATGTGAGGTTGAAACGCCGATGGCAAAAAAAGCCGAATACACAAACGAAAGCATTGCGCTTCTTAAAGGAGCCGACCGAGTCCGCAAGCGCCCCGCCGTTATTTTCGGGTCGGACGGACTTGAGGGATGCGAGCATTCGGTCTTTGAAATAATATCGAATTCAATAGACGAGGCGCGCGAGGGTTACGGAAACAAGATAACGGTGACCCGCTTTTCCGACGGTTCGGTCGAGGTGCAGGATAACGGAAGAGGTGCGCCTGTCGATTTCAACGCCCGCGAAAATCGCTACAACTGGGAGCTTTTGTACTGTGAAATGTATGCCGGCGGCAAATACGATACCAATGAAGGCGGCAACTATGAGTTTTCCCTGGGACTTAACGGTCTGGGACTTTGCGCTACGCAGTACTCTTCCGAGTATATGGATGTTGAGATCAAGCGCGACGGGTATATTTACAATCTGCATTTTGAGCACGGAGAAAATGTGGGAGGCCTCAAGAAGGAGCCTTATTCGGGCAAAGATACGGGAACGAGAACTCGTTGGAAGCCTGATATAAAGGTCTTTACCGAGATCGATATACCTTCGGATTATTACAAGGACATACTGCGGCGTCAGGCGGTTGTGAACGATGGTCTGCTTTTCATCTTCAAAGATCAGCAATCGGGCGGAAAGTTCGAAACCACCGAGTTTAAGTATGAAAACGGTATCAAGGATTACCTTACCGAGCTTATAGGCGATAAGGGACTTGTTCCAGTGCAGTTCTGGCGTACCGAGAGGAGCGGCAGAGACCGTGAGGACAAGCCCGATTATAAGGT
>CAUCSW010000108.1 GCA_958445555.1 uncultured Clostridia bacterium
CCGTACAGAAGAACCTGTTTTGCCTCCTCGGGGATATCCTTAAACGGCGTATCCAATGTAAACCCGTACTTTTCGGCTATACCGTTATAATACATTTTGGCTATCGTATCGTTATCGCCGCCGCGCCAGGCATTCACGCCCCAGCCCGTAGCCTTAACGCATCCCTCGCCGAGCGACTTATCGGTATCCGGTATCACGAGGGACGGATCGACCTTCATAAACACACCGAGTCCCGCGCAGGTCGGGCAGGCGCCGAAAGGACTGTTAAAGGAAAACATACGCGGTGAGAGCTCGGGGACGCTGACCCCGTGTTCGGGGCAGGCATAGTTCTCTGAAAAGAGCATTTCCTCGCCGCCGATCACATCTATTATGACCGTTCCGCCCGACAATCCGAGCGAAGTCTCGACCGCCTCCGAAAGGCGCGATTCGATTCCTTCTTTTACGACAAGTCGGTCAACAATGACTTCTATGTTGTGTCTTATGTTTTTTTCAAGTTTGATCTCCTCGGAGAGGTCATAGACATTACCGTCGACGCGCACCCTTACATATCCTGATTTTCTGATTCCGTCCAGTTCCTTTTTAAACTCGCCCTTCTTTGCCCTTGCCACAGGAGCGAGCACCTGGAGCTTGGTCCCCGTTTCCAGCTTCATAATACGGTCGGTCATCTGGTCAACGGTCTGTCGGTCTATCACTCTTCCGCAGACGGGGCAATGAGGCACTCCGGCGCGGGCATAAAGCAGGCGGAGATAATCGTATATCTCGGTAACGGTCCCCACCGTGGAGCGAGGATTCTTTGAGGTCGTTTTCTGATCTATGGATATAGCGGGAGAAAGTCCCTCTATCGAATCCACATCGGGCTTGTCCATTTGTCCGAGAAACATACGGGCATAGGATGACAGGGATTCGACATGCCGCCTCTGCCCTTCCGCGTATATCGTATCAAAGGCGAGCGACGATTTGCCGGAGCCCGAAAGTCCCGTGAAGACCACAAGTTTATCCCTCGGGATCTCCACATTTACGTTTTTCAGATTGTTTGCCCGCGCACCGCGGACGGTGATCTTATCGGTTGCCATTATTTATTCTCTCTCAGTTTTTGTATTCTGTCGCGCAGATAGGCGGCATGCTCAAATTCAAGCATACGGGAGGCGGACTTCATTTCGGCGGTCAGTCTCTTGATGAGCGCTTCTTTCTCGGCGGGAGACAACCGCTTATCGCCTTTAGCCAAGCCTTTCTCCGCCTTTTTATCCTTCGGAGTCATTTCGATTATATCGCGCACTCCCTTGATGATCGTTTTCGGGACGATACCGTGCGCCTCATTATAAGCGCTCTGCACCGCGCGGCGGCGGTTTGTCTCGCGTATCGCCCGTTCCATTGAAGGAGTCACGGTGTCGGCGTACATTATCGCCTTACCCGATGCGTTTCGGGCAGTTCTTCCTATCGTCTGTATCAAAGAGGTCTCGCTGCGCAAAAAGCCTTCTTTATCCGCATCAAGTATTGCGACGAGGGAAACCTCGGGAATATCAAGTCCCTCTCTTAACAGGTTGATACCGACCAGCACATCGAATTCACCGAGTCTCAGGTCACGGATTATCTCCATTCTTTCGACCGTATCGACATCATAGTGCATATACCTTACCTTTATGTCAAGGCCCTCAAGATATTCGGTCAGATCCTCTGCCATTTTTTTGGTAAGTGTCGTAACAAGTACCCTTTCGTGCTTTTCGCGCCTTATATTAATCTCGGATATCTGGTCGTCTATCTGTCCATCAACAGGTCGCACCTCGACTTCCGGTTCGAGAAGTCCCGTAGGTCTTATAACCTGCTCGGCGATCCTTCCCGCGTGTGTTCGTTCAAAGTCCCCGGGGGTTGCCGAAACATATATCGCCTGATTGATCTTTGAATAGAATTCATCGAATTTGAGCGGTCGGTTATCGTATGCGCTCGGAAGTCTGAACCCATAGTCAATAAGGTTCTTTTTGCGCGAAAAGTCGCCGCCGTACATCCCCCTTACCTGAGGGAGGGTGACATGGGATTCATCGACGAACAGTAAAAAGTCATCCGGAAAATAGTCAAGCAGGGTAAAAGGTGTGCAGCCGGGTTCTCTTCCCGACAATACGCGTGAGTAGTTTTCTATACCCTTACATATTCCTATCTCGCGGAGCATTTCGACATCGTATTCGGTCCGTTGGCGTATTCTTTGCGCCTCGATGAATTTTTTTTCGGACTCAAAATACTTTACCCGCTCCTCCATTTCGGCAAGCAGCGCGCTCAGCGCATCCTCGCGCTTTTCATCGGATATTACATAGTGGGAGGCGGGGTATATTGCGGCGTGAGCAAGCGGTTCCTTTATTTCTCCCGTCAGGGGATTGATCTTTGAGATTCTGTCTATCTCGTTTCCGAAAAACTCCACCCTTATCGCGTAATCAAAGGTATATACCGGAAATATCTCCACAACATCGCCGCGGACGCGGAATTTGTTTCTTGTGAAGCTTATATCGTTTCTCTCATACTGCAGCTCGACAAGCTTCTTTATGAGCTCGTCCCTGTCCTTCTCCATACCGGGCCGCAGCGACACTATCATATTGCGGTAGTCGATAGGGCTGCCGAGACGGTATATGCAGGAAACGCTGGCCACGATTATGACATCGCGCCGCTCGGTAAGTGCGCAGGTAGCGGAATGACGCAGCTTATCTATTTCATCGTTTATAGCCGAATCCTTTTCAATATAAGTATCGGTGCCCGGGATATAGGATTCGGGCTGATAGTAGTCATAATAGGAAACAAAATACTCCACCGCATTTTGGGGGAAAAACTCGCGAAACTCGCTACAAAGTTGTGCGGCAAGGGTTTTGTTGTGAGCGAGAACGAGGGTCGGACGGTTTACTTTTTCAATAATATTCGCCATTGTAAAGGTCTTACCCGAGCCGGTAACGCCTAAGAGGACCTGCTCTTTTATACCGCTTTCAACGCCGTCGGCAAGTGCCGAGATAGCCTCCGGCTGATCGCCTGTAGGCGCGTAATCGGAATGAAGGATAAACCTATCCGTAATCGACTCCCCCGTTCTTTATTTCGTGTCGGCGGCGCGGCGCTGCCCGACAAGCCTTTTCGTCAGAGCGATTCCCGCCGCAGCATTCCGCCGACGAATGCCTTTTTCGTTAAAATCCGCTCAAATGTTCGTACTTTGACAGTATACCACAAAACATTATTAAAGTAAACCTTACAAATGATATTTTAATGAGCAGATGAGAATAATCCGGGTCCTGCCGCATATCCCCGTAAAAGCGGCAAACCGAACGCGGGCAGCGCCGCACTGCGCCGAAGGCAAGGCAAACGGGCATCGGTACTTTTTTGTCTTAGAAAATTCCTGCTTTTCTGTAAGGCAACATTCCCTTATCACATCTTACCGCCCGTTTTTTGCGCTCTTTTTAGTGTAGGCGGCGCGGCGCTGCCCGCCTTCGGTTTGCCGCTTTGAGTCGGTTCGGATACTCGGCTCGATTTGCCGAATTTTCGGGTTGACTATACCCCACGCAAATGCTATAATTTCTTTGCTATACACAAAATGCATAAAAGCGGGGAAACGGCAGATGGGTACGCACGGCAAAGAGATATTGAGCAAAGCATCAGCGGCGGCAAAAAATACGGTAGTGACCGAAGTTATACGGAAAAAGCAGGCTAATTTGCTGATACTGTTCTGCACCGCCGTATACGCTGTCAGTTACTTAACAAGGGTCAACTACAGCGCCGTACTGGTTGAGATAATCAGGTCTGAGGGGTATTCGAAAAGCAGTGCTTCAATGGC
>CAUCSW010000109.1 GCA_958445555.1 uncultured Clostridia bacterium
ATATTTTTGTTGTTGGGAAGTACAAAAACATACTCCGCAGGGGTCTTTTCTATCGCTTTCAGTATATCGTCGGTGCTCGGGTTCATAGTCTGACCGCCGCTTACTACAACATCGGTACCGAGGTCGCTGAAAAGGGTCTTAAGGCCTTCGCCCGCAGCGACCGAAACAAATCCGTATTTCTTCTCGATAGCAACCGGTGTGTTGTCTTCTTCGCCCACTCCGCCGTTTTCGGAGGCGTTTGCTTCCGCGTTTTCGGCATTATGCTTTGCGCTCTCATGTTGATCGCGCATATTCTCGATCTTCATATTTGTAAGCGATCCGAAGGTCAGTCCCTTTTCGATCGCCTTGCCAGGATGATCGGTGTGGACATGAACCTTGATGATCTCACTGTCGTCCACGACAACAACACAGTCGCCTATTGTCTCAAGGTAGGCTCTGAGCGAGCGTGCATCCGAATCGGCACCCGATTTATTGACGATGTATTCGGTACAGTAGGTGTAGGTTATCTCTGCATCGTAACTGCTGCCGGTCGCTTTGCTCTTCTTTGCTTCGCTCTTGTCCGCGGTCTCAAGCTCGATCATTTTACCGTCTTTGAGAACGGAATACATACCTTCCATAATGGTCATAAAGCCTTTGCCGCCCGCGTCTACAACGCCCGCCTTTTTGAGAACGGGGAGCAGCTCGGGAGTGGAGGCAAGCGCCTCGTTTCCCGCAGTGATCACGGTTGAAAAGACGCCGTTAAGGTCTTCGCCCGACTCATATGCCTCGGTCGCACTTTCGGAGGCAAGTCGCGCAACGGTCAGTATGGTGCCCTCCGTCGGTTTCATAACAGCTTTATATGCGGCCGCGACTCCGAGTTTAAGGGCAGTTGCAAGGCCTTCTGCGTCAAGCTCGGTCTTGCCCTTAAGGCCCTTTGCAAAGCCTCTGAAAAGAAGAGAAAGGATAACGCCCGAGTTTCCTCTGGCGCCGCGCAAAAGGGCGGATGCGGTAATATCCGCGATCTCGCTCACGGTCTTATCCCTGCATACAACAAGCTCTTTGACGGCATTGTTTATCGTCATAGACATATTTGTTCCCGTGTCGCCGTCCGGCACCGGGAAAACATTGAGTTCATCTACTGCTTTTCGGTTATTTGTTATATTGTTGGCGCCTGAAATTACGGCGTCTCTGAAAGCGTTACCGTTCAAAATCTGCATCTCCTTCGGATCTTAATGGTCTTATTCGACGATACCGTCAATTTTAACGGTAACTTTTTCAACTCTTATTCCGGTGGCATCGAAAACGACATACTTTGTCTTATTGACGATGCTTTTTGCGATGGCACTGATATTCATACCGTATGTAACCGCGATATGAACTTCAACCTTTACGGAATCCATGGTGCCCGTGACCTTAACGCTGCTCTTTACGGGCTGCTTTTTCACAAACCTGTCGACTATCTTATTGATTCCGTGGGGACGCATACCGACGACACCGTAGCAGGTAGACACGGCGTTGCCGATGAGTTCGGCAAAATACTCATTGGAAAGGTTGACCGAACCGTTTTTGGTATTATAGGATATCATATCGTAACCTCCGTTTTTTTATTGTAAAGCCCGTGCAGGGCGGCGAATACCGTTGTCCGCTTTATCGATCGGTCAATCGGTCTGCCGCGATGCCGCGCAGCTTGATATACATAAGTAAGGATCACTCGGCGAAAAGGATCCGGTGCCGGTTATGCCGCTTGCGTGTGAAAGCACGCCGCAGCCGTAGCTTATGGGAATGACGGGCAGCTGAAGGCTGAAAACCCCCGCCACATCATAAATATCGAGATCGCCTCTGTTATATGCGGCGAGTGCGGTATCCATAATTGTGTGTGCAGACTCGGTCTTACCGTCCGACTGTGAGGTGCCGTCTGCCGAAGAAGTGTTGCCCGACGGCGAAGACAATGAAGATGACGGTGATGACGATGCGCCTGCAGCCGTCGATGATTCAGCTGCGAAAGCTTCCGACGAGGCACCGCCACTCACTCCGCCCGCCGCCTTAGCCGCTGCCGAGTTTTTAAGACCGTATGCAAGCGAGCCGTAAGTACAGACGACAGAGGACACATCCATATTGTTTTTGAACCTTGTTTGTGCAAGGTAGAGCTGAAAGCTTCCCGAAGCGAGCGCCGCGGCATAGTCATTGAAGCTCAAGCCTTTTGTCACAAGCTCTATACCCGATTTTGCAAATGCCGCCTTCAGTGTCTCCGCAATGGATATCTTTTCGGCGGATTCGTTACAATACAGCAGCGTGAACGACAGTCTTTTGCCCGAGCTTGACACAAAGTATCCGTCACTGTCTTTTTTATTATAACCTATTTCTTTCGAATTGGCAACCAAAACATCTTCGCGTCCCGAATCATTATCCGATTGCAGTGACGACACCGCCTCCCATGAGGGGTTGAAAATGCCGTATGCAGGGACGGTAAAGCTCTGTTTCAGTTCTTCACTCAACGCTTTTCTGTCGAATGCAGCATTTATCATATACCTGGTCTCGGGGCGGGAGAGAAGACTGTCTTCAAAATTCATTCCTATGTATGTCAATGTGTTTTTTGTATATACATCGGTACCGCCGTTTATTATCAACGCGTTATTATCGGCCTCGGAGTCATACCAAACCGATATTTTTCAGTATGTGACGTCGTCTTTCAACGCTTCTTTATTGGGAAAATTGGTAAGATCTATTGTTTCGGAAACAGGCAATGTCCCGTGATAATCGCTTCTTCGGACAAGTTTTACTTGTGATTTGTCGAATGTATAGCGTCCGCAGCCCACAGGCGGGATCTCAAGGTTTGCGTTATCGGAAAGATCGCCTGTGTTGTTTTTTATTATCGGGAAGTCAAGAAGGTTCAAAAAGTTAAGATCGGGGCTTTTGAGTGTGAAAACGACCGATCCCGACGACTCCGTGACCGAGGATATATTGCCGAGGTTACTTTTGTAGGCATCACTGTTGATCGCAAGTTTTGCGGAATACACTACATCCGCGGCGGTCAGGAAAGAACCGTCCGGAAATTTCGCGTTCTTCAGCTTCACCGTACATGCCTTTTCGGTAACGGATGCACTTTCGGCAAGGCAGTACTCGGGAACATACTTATCCGACAATTTAATGAGCGGGTCGTATAACAGTCCCGCAAGGTACCTATTCTGTATTGTCTTACACTTATAAGGGTTCAGTGAATCGTTTGCGCAATATGCAAGTACGACCGATGATGCTGTTGTTATCGGATCTTTATTATCCCCGCCTGAGACGGTACCGTCTTTACCGCCGCATCCCGAGATCAGGACGGCGGTCAATACTGCGGAGAGAAAAACGGCGATCGCTTTTTTCATCATTTCAACTCCGATACTTCTATACCGTGATTCTTTCGACAGAAATACATTTTCCCGTGACACTGTCTATCGCAAAAATGCATCCCTGTATAACGGTTTTATTTTCGGATACCCTGAATCGCTGATCTGTATTCTCTTTGAATCTTCCGATTATTATATCCTTATCTATACCGAGTACGGATAACTCGGGTCCGCACATACCGAGGTCGGTGACATATCCCGTGCCGCCGGGAAGCACCGTCAGATCCGCAGTCGGAATATGAGTATGAGTTCCGAATACTGCGGATACTCTGCCGTCAAGATACAGTCCGAGTGCGACCTTTTCGCTTGTGGCCTCGGCGTGTATATCGACCAATATTATTTTGGAACCGTTACTTTTGACCTCATCCAGCGCTTTATCGGCGGCGTCAAAAGCGGAGGA
>CAUCSW010000110.1 GCA_958445555.1 uncultured Clostridia bacterium
TGGCAAGCTCAGCCTTGAAGGCCTCTGCGGCGGGAGCGTTCTTCACGCCGTCGTCCATGGTCTCCATCCAATCCTTTGCGGCGGCCTTTAAGGCGTCGTTGTCGGAATTGTCGAGAATATACTGTGCATGATGTGCAAGACGCTCGCGGAGGGTCTTGTTGGCAAGCATCATGCCGAAACCGTACTCCGCATTGTCCTCAAAGAGGGAGTTTGCCCAAGCGGGTCCGCGACCCTCGGCATTGGTGGTATACGGAGATGTAGCGGCGGGACCACCCCAGATCGAAGAACATCCGGTTGCGTTGGAAATATACATTCTGTCTCCGCAGATCTGGGTGATAAGACGCGCATAAGATGTCTCGGCGCAGCCTGCGCAGGAGCCCGAGAATTCAAGCAGCGGTCTCTTGTACTGGCTCGAGATGACATTGAGCACAGCGGTGGTCTCGGGTTTCTCGGTGACATTTGCAACACAGTAATCGAACACTTCCTGCTGCGCATCCTGAGACTCTCTTGCGACCATCTTGAGAGAAGCGGTCGGGCAGACGCCTACACATACGCCGCAGCCCATACAATCCATGGGAGAAACGGCAAGGGTGTACTTGTATTCGGTCTTCACGATCGGCTTCGGAGCGATCTTGGTGTTTGCGGGGGCGTTCTTTGCCTCCTCCTCGCTCAGTGCGAAGAGACGGATCGTTGCGTGCGGGCAGACAAATGCGCACTTATTACACTTTGCGCAGGTGTCGGGATTCCACTCGGGAACCATAACGGCAACTCCGCGTTTCTCATAAGCGGAAGCTCCCTGCTCGAAGGTTCCGTCAACATGGGATTCGAATGCCGATACCGGGAGGGCGTCTCCGTCCATAAGTCCGACCGGCTTCATTATATCATCAACCATCTTAACGAGCTTTGCGGGTCCGTTTTCGGTGACCGCCTTTGCGGAATCAACGGCGTTTGCCCAGTCGGCGGGAACATCGATCTTAACGAAGGCGGTGGCGCCGGCATCGATAGCCTTATGGTTCATATCGACGATGTCCTGACCCTTTTTGCTGAACTTGAGGGTCGCCTTTTCCTTCATATAACCGATCGCTTCTTCTGCGGGGAGCACCTTTGCGAGCGCAAAGAAGGCAGACTGCAGAACGGTGCTGGTACGCTTGCCGAGTCCGATCTTGACCGCCAGGTCGATAGCGTTAACTGTGTAGAGCTGAATGTTGTTCTTTGCGATATAGCGCTTTGCCTCTGCGGGCATATGCTTATCAAGCTCCTCGGGAGTCCACTGGCAGTTGATAAGGAAGACTCCGCCCGGCTTTACATCGTTGACCATTTTATATCCCTTTGTTACATATGAGGGATTATGGCAGGCAACAAAGTCAGCCTTATTTATGTAATAGGGGCTCTTTATCGGCTTATCACCGAAGCGCAGATGAGAAATGGTGATACCGCCGGTCTTCTTTGAGTCATACTGGAAATATGCCTGGACATACTTATCGGTATGATCGCCGATGATCTTAATGGAGTCTTTATTTGCGCCGACGGTTCCGTCTCCGCCGAGGCCCCAGAACTTGCACTCGATGGTGCCTTCCGCAGCGGTGTTCGGAGCGGGCTTCTCTTCAAGCGAGAGGTGGGTGACGTCATCGTTGATACCGATGGTGAAGTGGGTCTTGGGAGCATCCTTCGCAAGCTCTTCGTAGACTGCGAACACGCTTGCGGGAGGTGTATCCTTAGAGCCGAGGCCGTAGCGTCCGCCGATAACCTGAGCGTTTCTGCCGGTTGCGTTAAGAGCGGCTATAACATCAAGGAAGAGGGGTTCGCCGATCGAACCGGGTTCCTTTGTTCTGTCAAGCACGGCGATCTTTTTGACCGTCTCGGGTATGGCTTCTGCAAGCTTCTCAGGAACGAAAGGACGATAGAGGCGAACCTTTACGAGACCGACCTTTTCACCCTTGGCGGTGAGGTAATCGATGACCTCTTCCGCAACATCGCAGATAGAACCCATGGCGACAATAACTCTCTCGGCATCGGGTGCGCCGTAGTAGTTGAAGAGCTTATAGTCGGTTCCGAGCTTATCGTTAACCTTGCCCATATACTTCTCGACTATCGCGGGGATGGCATCATAATACTTATTGCATGCCTCACGATGCTGGAAGAATATATCTCCGTTCTCGTGAGAGCCGCGCATTACGGGACGCTCGGGGTTAAGGGCGCGCTTTCTGAACTCCTCGACCGCCTTCATATTGCACATTTCTTTAAGGTCGGCGTAATCCCAGACCTCGATCTTCTGGATCTCGTGAGAGGTGCGGAAGCCGTCGAAGAAGTTGATGAACGGAACTCTTCCCTCTATTGAAGCAAGATGCGCAACGGCGCCGAGATCCATAACCTCCTGCGGGTTTGTTTCCGCAAGCATTGCAAAACCCGTCTGACGGCAGGCATAGATATCGGAATGATCTCCGAAGATGTTAAGAGCGTGGCTTGCTACGCAGCGTGCCGAAACATGGAACACGCAGGGAAGAAGCTCACCGGCGATCTTATACATATTCGGTATCATCAGAAGGAGACCCTGTGATGCAGTGTATGTCGTCGTGAGAGCGCCGGCGGCAAGGGATCCGTGAACGGTACCCGAAGCGCCTCCCTCCGACTGCATTTCGGCAACCTTTACCGTGGTTCCGAAGATGTTCTTGAGTCCCTGAGCAGACCACTGATCAACATAATCCGCCATAGGGCTGGACGGGGTGATAGGATAAATTCCCGCTACTTCGGTAAACGCATAAGAGACATGAGCAGCGGCGTTGTTACCGTCCATTGTTTTCATTTTTCTTGCCATAATGAAACAAATTCCTCCTGTTTATATTGAATTCTTTGACAGACCTTATAACAGTCGGCGGCGCGCAGAGCGCGGCGACCTTAGCTCTCCCCCGAGAGCCGACCGTTTCAGCTTCTGTCCGTCTGCCGTTTTTCCTTCCGCTTATGCCCGCGGTCCCTATGGGACGCGCGGCAAAGCAAATCGAAAACGGGCGGACAGACCCGTCCGGATCTGCTCCTTTCGGGTTTGACGCGGTCAAATACGGGCATATAACTGTCAATGTTACCATTTTAACACTTATAATTAAATAAGTAAATAGCTAAAGTCGATTTTTTTGCCGCCGCGGTTTGTTTTTTTTCGAAAGAGACCGAATGTGACAGTTTTCGCGTTTACTATTATGGTATGATCGGCTAATAAGGGCAAACGCTCCTGCCCTTGTCAACCGACGGTATTCAGGGCAGAGTACAAAAAACCGCCCGTCGGCGCGCGAAAGTGCGCGGCGGTGGCGCAGCCGAAACACGACCCGGACTCTGCCGAAACGCACCCGCCCGCCGTGTATTGTCAACGGCGCGGCGCGGTTTTCGGACGCTTATAAATCATGCGTCCCCGTTTTGTATTTGACAAAACCGAACAAATGTTGTATTATATATATTAATTATCTGCGGACGGGATCTTCCCGAAAGCAAAGGACAGATGTCCCGATCCCGACAAGCACCGTTGATAAGAATATTTTTTAAGGAGTTAAATCTAAAATGGACCCTGCCCCTGAACCCGATACCGCGGCAATAATCTGGAAGCTTTTGCTTCTTCTGTTTCTTGTTCTTGTGAACGCCTTTTTTGCAATGAGCGAGATCGCGGTCATTAGCCTCAATGACAACAAAATAAAGGCAATGGCAGAAGACGGACACAATGATGCCCGCAGGATAATAAATATTACCGCAAATATCTCTGGCTTTCTCTCAACTATATAAATAGG